>JBOGJX010000256.1:0-6276 GCA_050745285.1 Terriglobia bacterium | reverse complement strand
TCGGCCCGGATGGCAAGGTGAAGAATACGTTCCCTCGCGTGAAGGTGGACGGCCACATTCATGAAGTGTTGGCGGCGCTGAAAGAATAGCTGCCCGGCGGCAAAACGGGTCTCCCTGGAAGTAGGTCTACATTCGCCAATTTGATGTAGACGCCAGGTAGCGTTGCGTTGAACCCTCATCGTTGTTGTCATTCCCACGAAGGCAGGAATCCAGGCCGCCGCGCATGACATGGGCCCCGCTTTCGCGGGGGGTAACAACATCCACGCCGCGTATTACAACGGGCGTTTTCGCAGCTCATCGCGCAAATTGAGATT
Organism: Terriglobia bacterium; assembly: GCA_050745285.1. Lineage (GTDB taxonomy): Bacteria > Acidobacteriota > Terriglobia > UBA7540 > UBA7540 > RH2-MAG17b. The sequence goes on along the minus strand of JBOGJX010000256.1, from coordinate 5,962 downwards.
GCGGATTAAACGATGAAGATAATTCGGGTGCAGGCCAAGGCGCTTGGCGGCTTCCGTGAAAGTGCCCTGGGAGGCCTCGATTGCCTCAAGAATCAGTTGGCGCTTCGTGTGCTGAAGAACTTCCTGAAAGCGCGGGATCTCAGTACTATTGGCGGGGAGCGATTCGAAGAGGCTTTCCGGCAAATCCTCCACCTCGATCACTTCACTCGAGCCCAGTACCATAGCCCGCTCGATGGCATTTTCAAGTTCCCTGACGTTGCCCGGCCAATCGTAGCGCAGTAAGCAAGCTTTCGCCTTGGGCGAAATGCTTCGCACGCGGCGTCCGCTGTGCTCGGAAAGCTTGGCGATGAAGTAAGTGGCAAGCAACGGGATATCTTCTCGACGGTCGCGCAAGGGCGGCAGCGTGACCGCCACCACGTTGATCCGGAAAAACAGATCCTGGCGGAAGGAGCCAGCCCGTACCGAATCCTCGAGGTTGCGGTTGGTCGCGGCAATGATCCTCAGGTCAACTCTGACCGCTTGTGTTCCGCCCACCCGCTCGAATTCGCGCTGCTGAAGCACGCGAAGCAGCTTGGCCTGCAGCGCGGGCGCCAACTCACCGATCTCGTCAAGAAACAGCGTGCCGCCGCCGGCCATCTCGAGCTTGCCCCTCTTCAACGCAATCGCTCCCGTGAAGGCTCCCCGCTCGTGCCCGAAGAGTTCAGCCTCAAGCAGGTTCTCGGGAATGGCGGCGCAGTTGATGGCAACGAACGGCTTTGCCGCTCGATGGCTCAAATCGTGGAGGGCGCGCGCAACCAACTCTTTGCCGGTCCCGCTTTCTCCCATAATTAGCACCGTCGCCTCCGCCGGCGCGGCCTTGGCGATGAACCGTTGCACCTGGCGGAAGCGCTCGCTTTCACCCACCATGTTGTGCTGCGCGTGGAGCTCGTTCATCAGGCGGCGGTTCTCGGATTCAAGATGCGCGAGGCGGCTTACATTCTCCAGCGCGGGGGCCGCCACACCCGCGATTCCGATCAGCAAGGCGAGATGGTCGCGGTCAAAAATGCGGGCACGGTCCGTTGTGTCGAGATAAATCGCCCCGATCAGCTTGTCAAACGCCAGCAGAGGAACGCAAAGCACCGCAACCACGCGCGCTTGATGCAAGCTCTCGGATTGGCGAAGCACAGGATCGGTGTGGGTATCGGTGGACAGAATGCCCAGCCCTTCGTCGACCACCTGCCGCAAGACCGTGCGGCTTACTTGTACCGGGCGTTGGCCCTTCGCTCCGCGCCACAAACCAAATGTGGATTCCCACACGCCGCGCGTCTCGCCGGCTAGTAGAATGGCGCCGCGTCCCGCCGGGATCACCTGAAAAAGCATTTCCAAAAGCTGCCGCTCGAGCGACTCGAGTTCACGCACCTCGTTGAGAGCGCCGTTGATTTTCAGCAGCACATCCAAGTCATGCGCCTTGCGCCCCGTGGATGCGCTGGCGTCGCTGAGGCTGCCGGGATTCGCCGTCGCGCGCCCCCGATCCGGCATTTTCAGCGCGATGGCTGTCTCAAGGCTTGTGTCCTGTATCGTGACAGCCGGGCTTGGGGCCTCAGGCTGCGGCTCGCTGCGCAAAAACATAAACTGCGAGTCCCCCACCTCGATCACATCTCCGTCCTCGAGGATGCGCTGCATCACGGGCAGCCCGTTCACGCGCGTTCCATTCCGGCTATCCAAGTCACGAAGGAGCACACGCTCGCCTTCGGTTTCCAGCGTGCAATGCTGCCGCGATACACCTTGCTCTGGCAGACAAATGTGATTGGCGGGCAGCCGTCCAATGCTGATCTTTGCCGCGCTGATCTCGTACGTCCTGCCACGATGCAATCCGAGAAGAGTTACGAGTTTCGGGCGCATAGCTGTCCAATCCCCCAACCATCATCACACTCTACTACAAACCCGATTTGATGGTCATGCGTCTGTCTGCGGGCCTCAACGCTCACCATTCAGATAGGCCATCTATCCTCTTAGATAGCGAATCCGAGTCAATTTGTGGTCTCGTAGCGTCCACGTCGCGGTGAGAAGGCTTGGAGTCTGAGTCTAACCGTCGTTCTTTCAATAAGCTGGTGGCGTCCCGATGGAAACCCGCGCTATGAGCATCTTTTGGCAAGCGATCTGCTCCAGTATAATCGAGGCTTGGGACAGTTCGGAGATGGACGTCGCAGCCACCTTCTCTGCCGCGTGGGTGTCTACAAGTCCGGCCGACAGGAGGGGGTTGGGTTAGGAACGATGGTCTTTGCGACTTGGTCGCGAATTCACCTCCCTTAACCTAATCTTCCCAAGCCTCCGTAAAGCGAAATGAACGGCAGGGCAACGGTAACCCCGCGCCATACCGCTCATCCACAACCCGCCCTCGAATAATCCCCCCACCAATAATCACCGGCAAGCTCAGACTTCCCTTCACCGGGTACGGGGCCGCCAGATATTCCAACCGGGTGATTATAATGTTCTCTTTTTAAAGAGATGACAAATTTTTCCAGCCCAACTTCTTTGAGCGGATACGATGTGGTGAAAGAGGTAGCGCAGAGTTTGTTTTTAAAACTCTGCGCTACACCTCAATGGTATTGCGGAGAGTTTAACAAGGTGAAAGCCGCCTCTTGCGCCTCTCCTGTCATGACGTCCGTCGCGCGCAACCGCCAGCCGCCTTTCGGATCGTTGTAAGCGAGCGGGATGCGCTCCGTGTGAGGCGTGGATTTGAGAAGCAGGTTTCGTGTATAGAGTTCGTAGGGGCGGCCGTCCGGGGTGATAAATTCCAGCCGGACGACTCTAAAGGTCCCGTCCGGCAAGGAGGATTGATCTCGCAGGGTGATGGCAAAGGGCGTGCCTGCCTGAATCTGTGCGGGAATGTCGAGTGCAAACTTAGGAGCAGGTTGGGGCGCGCGCGTAAACACCAAAGGCGACCAGGGATCCAGGACCGCCTCGCACTTGGCGGTTTGGCCAAGGTTCTTGCCGCCGCGAATATCATAAGTCTGCATCGACCCACGCCAGGCGATGGTCACCGGGGCTTGGTGTTCCAGGAAAGAGTTGTCGATCACTCCGGCCCATCCCGGTGCGGTGAGGGTGGGGAAGTCGCCCCATCCGCCATCGTCAAACTGCGGGTTCCGGAAGATGGCGACGTGTTCGCAAGCGCCGTTGGCGAAGCGGACAATCTCGGTTCCGGGCAGCCTCTTACCGCTGGCATCCATCACGCGTATCTGCGGCTCAATCTGGGCCAGACCAAAGACCTCTTCAATGACTTGAGGGAGGCTCGTGGAATGACCAGGCTGCAGCCGCTCATAAGGGTATCGTGAAATTTCTACGTTCAAAAAGACCGCCTTGCCCCGGCCGAAATCGTTCACGATCACCAGCGGCACATTGCCGCTCTCGGCCAGAGCCTTGCCTGTGGAAACGCCCACCCGCTCGTCACCCACAACGAGGTTGAGCGGTTTTCCTTGCAGGTGAATCGACTGCTCGTCAGCCACGCCGGTAGCTTTCTTCGCTTTAGATTGGCCCTTCACGCGGGTGATCCCAAAAACGTCGTCCAATTGACCACGACCAAGATCCTTGCCGTGTTCGTTCATAGACGCGGCGCGATAGTCCGCAATGAGCAATCCACCGTTGCGGACAAACTCGCGGATTTGATCGGCCTCATGGGAGCTGACGGCGAGCGACTGCGGCATGATGAAGGCGCGGTATTCGCCGGCGCCAAGCTTCCCTTCCTCAATCTGGCCGCGCCCAACAAATTCATATTGTAAACCCAGGTCTTCGATGACCTTCGTCCAGGCGTTTCGCAGGCCCGTAAAATGGCTGTTATGATAGCCCCCGCTATGCGCCATCCATTCCCGCGCAAATTGGACGTTATCCAGCAACCAATGCACCTGCATGGAGGCTTGCGAGTAATGGATTGCAATGCCATCGTGCAGGCGGCGGCCATTGATAAAGAGCTTAGCTATACCATTGTGAAGCTCATTGAACGTGCTGGCGAAAGTTTGTGCAGACGGCGTCAATTGCCGCGTCTCAGGATCGACGAACCGGTAATCGGGGTAAACTTCGTCCCAAATGAACACCGCGCGGTGCCCATGGAACAATCCCCACCAGATGGGCCGGATAGCGCGCTTCTGGAACATCCGGTCTCGCTCCGTCAAGGGCGACCCCGGCTGGTGCTCGAAGCCGTGCGTGGAAATCATAATGACTTCCGGGTTGAGCGAGCGGATTACCTCCACATTGTTGCCGATATTATAGGGCTCGATGACATCAATCGACTTCACCACGTTCTCGTAGTTGTACCACCCGAAGGCGAATGGCGATTGACCTCCTTCCGTTGAGCAGCGAGCGTGGGGATCCTCGGCCTTGCAGACAGCGCGGGCGCGCCGGATGGCATCGGCAAACGTGAGGTCCATGAAATTGCGAAAATCACACCATCGGGTCGCATCCCATCCATCGGTTAAACGGACCTGCGCAAGCTCGTGGTAGTAGCGCGCAAGAAACGCGGAGACTTCCGCCCAGGACTTAAAACCCGTCGGCTGGTCGGCAGCACCCCAGGAGGTTTGGCTTCCCCAAAGCGCGTTCGCTTGGTCGATCGGTCCCAACCGTTCCTCAAAGGCGCGTGCCGTCCCTTCCGGAACCGATCGCGTCTCACGCACAACCGCAAGCACCGGCGCCCACGCTTCCTGATCCTCATTGCCGCTGGGGACCGGGAAATCGGTTCCACACGCCGCGTTCAGACGGGCAACGGAACCATACTTGGCCTGCAGATTTGCGACGGCCACAGCGTCGAAAGCGCGATCGGTGGTGGTGTAGTCAATCACCAGGTCGCCGTCGAGCCATCCTTTGCCGTTCTCGACGCTTTCATCGTCCCAGCGGGTCAACTCGCCCGTGGGCCTTTGACGGTAGACCGATGCGAACGACGGCCCATACATCTTGTGAAGGTACTTCGCAAACTGTATGGTGCAGTGCGGCGAATGGCAGAAGTCGTTGGGTTTGACCTGGTCTCCCTGGCCGAGTTCGTCGGCGATGTTGTAGAACAGAGGCCGGAAGGCGCGATGTTGGCGCACATACCGCGTCAGACGCTCACGCACGTATTCGTTGGTCTTCGGGTCGTTCAGGCACGGCTGGCGGACCCAAAGCTTCATATTGTTCCGGTCGAATTGAATCTGAGCCAGCAAACCTCTCCACAAAGGTTGGTTTTTATGGTAGATGGCGAAGACCTCCCAGGCCATCTGTTCGACGTTAAAGTTAAAGTTGTTATCCAAAATGAACGTAAAGCTTCCCTCGCGAGGAGCGATTTCTGCGTCCACGCCCGCCTCGCGCAGCTTGTCGTAAAGCCCTTCCGGATATCTCGCATACTCAATGACGTGAAAATCATCCCAAGCCTTGGGCGGGGGGGAAATCAGGAATTCCGCCCCGGCGGTTTGTTCCGCGCCATTTACCCAAACCCGAATCCAGTTCTGGTAGGTCAAGCCCGAGGCGAGAGCGAAAGAAAAATTCCCCGGCGCCACGCCGGAGGCGGAAGGTTGGAGTTGCTGTTCGTTCACCACCCGGCCGAAGCTGTCAACCCACCGCACCAGAGTGGGGCCGGAAGCCGGCAAGCGGAAGAGCACCTGCCCATTCAGAATGGCGGTGGAGTCATAAATCTTTTGCTCCAATTCCACGCGTGAGACGATACCGCTGCCGGCGCTCATCGGAGCGGTTTGAGCGGCCGCGTTTGAATAACCTCCGGCGGCCGCGCCGAGGATCGGCGTTGCCAGCGCAACCCGGAGAAAAGAACGGCGCGACGTGGAAGCATTGTGGTCCATCTCTGTGCACCTCAATCGCTGAACCATCCAGCGAGGATAATATTCGTAGTCTGTATCATTCCTGAACGCGCCGGGCAAACCAGGAGGGCGGGGTTTTAACCCCGCCGCAGGAGCGGTCTCCCACGAACTTCTTTGTCTCACCCTCCGGGCAGGTTGCCGCGGCA
>JBOGJX010000255.1:0-3446 GCA_050745285.1 Terriglobia bacterium | reverse complement strand
GCTTTAGCCATGCCGTGAGCGTGGCCTCCTCACCCCCGTCCCCTATCCCTTTGGGAGAGGGGGGACCACGAAGTGGTGGGTGAGGGCGTTTCCGGCACGGTTAAAACCGTGCCCTTCCGCCGTTTTGACCGGAATTTTCAGGGCAGTCGGTCATGTCGCTTTGACGACATCCGCGAAGCACGAAAATAAGGCGTAGGGGCGCTGCTTGCTGCGCCATACGGAGTAGCAAGCAACAGAAGCAGCAAGCGGCACAGCCGCGAAAGTATCACGAAAAACTTGACTTGTTCGCATCAAGTTTCACAACCCTAGGATTCTGAGGAGCGTGCGTATGAAGTGGATCGGTAGTTGGGATGAAACGAAACGTAGGTTGGTTTTGCTGAGCTTTTGTGGAGCAATGTGCCTCATAGGTTCTTCGCTTCTTGCGCAGGGCGCGGCGCAGGATTCTCCATCTGAGTGGCATGCGATGGGATCAGCCCCATGTGTCTGGGCCAGCCCGATCAGCGGACAACACAACGAACTGGACGTAACTGCCACGATTCGCGACATGCGGGAGAACGGCTTTGACTGTTACGTCCAGGTCATTAGTTCCGGGCCTCCCGATTCCTTACAGGACCTCGAACGGCTGCTTCCGGCGGCCCAATCGGCCGGGATTTCCGTCTGGACAGTTCTTATTCCGCCGACGGAGGGAGGGAACTCTCTGCCCTACCGGACAGATTTCGTAACCTGGATGAAGACGCTGGCCCGGCTTTCGCTGAAGTACCCTTCGCTTCGAGGAGTGAACATCGACGACCTGTGGATTGACAGCAATGCTAAGCTCTTCACGCACGCCTACCTGTGCAGTCTCTATCAGGCAAAGCAGCAGATTAACCCTAAGTTCTTGTTTGTGCCGACCGTCTATGATCTCGGTCCTGCAGAAGCCGATCGCCTTGCGGGGTGCGTGGACGGTGTCTGGTTCTGGTGGGTGAACCTGGAAAAAAATGATGGTTGGAGGTCGCTGCTGGAAGACAGCCGCGTGGTGGCGGCCAAGCGCTTCCCGATCTATGGAGGCGTTTACTCGCAGTCAACTTCCTGGCACAAGCAGGGCAACCCGTCGCCTGCGATCATGAAGGACGCTCTGGAAATTGCGTGCCGGTACGCCGATGGAGCGATCATCTGGCAGCTCCCCTTAGCAGCCAAATCATCCGACAATCCATTACTGAAGGTCGCGCGAAGCTTTACAAGCGGGGGCTCTGCTGATTTGGCGGGGAAGTGTGGTCTTGGGTCCGCCAGAAAATAGCTACGGAGAAGAGTCCGCAATCCAACAGGTTGCTGAAAAAGTACGCAAACATGTCATTCTGAGGAGGTTGCCGCGGCGGCCGACGAACAATCTCGCGAGGTGTTGATTAAATATAAAGAGCAGATTCTTCGCGGAGTTTACCATGAGCCTCTTCGCTCCGCTCAGAGCGATTCGAAAAGGAGAGAATCGGCTCAGAATGACAGCCAAGAAGGTTTTTTCAGCAACCTGATAAGGAGGAATAATTGGTGGACCCTACCATTCAGTTTTTTGATGCGATTCGGGCGGCCATCAGCCGCGTTGAGATGGACTCACTTCGCACTGCCGCAGAAATTGTGGCGGCAACCCTTGAGGGCGGAGGCATTATCCACACTTTCGGCACCGGCCATTCTTCGTTGCTGGCGCAAGAAATGTTTTACCGGGCAGGAGGTCTCGTGGCGGTCAACCCGATTCTTGATCCTCGATTGGGTTTTGAGTACGGAGCCTTTGAGAGCACGGCTTTTGAGCGCAGCGCCGATGGGGCGGCACGGCTGGCAGAGAAGGCGGGTTTTCGCGCCGGCGACACAGGAATCATTATCTCGAACTCCGGCCGCAACCCGCTGCCTGTTGAAATGGCGTTGCGGATGAAGGCGGCTGGCCTGAAGCTGATAGTCCTCACAAACATCGAGCAATCTCGTGCGAGCGCATCCCGGCACGCTTTGGGTAAGCGGCTTTTCGAGCTTGCCGATGCCGTGTTGGATAACCATTGTCCTTCAGGGGACGCGGCCGTTCAAATTGAAGGCCTGGCGCAGCGCCTCGGTCCGCTATCGACCATTATGGGCGCGAGCATATTGCACGGCGTGGTTTTGGAGGCAGCAGCCATGCTGGCCGCAAAGGGCAAGCCTCCGGCTACGTTGATCAGCGCAAATATCAGCGGTCCGGGCACGGAGGATCTGCATACAAGTGTTGAGCCTTATCAAGAGCGTATCCGGTACTATCGAACCATGGTCCCGGGCCGCGACCCGGTATAAACATAGCCGGGGGATTCCATAATCCTTGCGATCGCCGGACCGTGGGATAGAACAGTTACATTTTTCTTGACGCCGGAACCAACGAACCGCATAATTTTTACCTTCGTTGGCCTGCGTGAACTCCTTCTCTGAAGTGGCGCCTTGAGGTTATATGCGAGGGTTCGGGCTTTGCGGTTGGATCGGAAGGGGCCAGTTTGTTAGGATTCTTTATTAATGAAGGACGAACCGATGAAATGGGTTCCCGGGCCGTGAAGTGAGCTTGTACGAGTGTACGCCCCTGTTGGTGTGATTGACGGGATTGTTAATCAAAAAGGAGGACATAAAATGAAAACTGCAGCGACTCGCTTTGGCATCTTGCTCGCCACAATATGCGTGGCGGCGATGGTGTTCGGACAGGCAGTGACAAGCTCGATCACGGGTACGGTTCGGGACGCTTCCGGCGCGGTAATTCCTGGCGCCTCTGTGACGGTCAGCGATTCCGCTCTGGGCTTTACGCGCAAGACAACCACCGATTCTGCCGGCAGTTTTCTGGCGGGAGGTCTGCCCGCGGGCACGTATGACCTGATCATTTCTTCCACGGGATTCAAGACCTACCGCGCTACGGGTGTGGTCGTGCAGGCCGCGCGTAAAATACGAGCCGACGCCACGCTTCAGGTGGGTGAAGTCTCCACCGAAGTCACGGTTCAGGGCAGCGATATTGGCCAAGTCCAGACACAGACGTCCGAGCTCGGCGGCACGGTTACCGGAAGGCAAATCACCCAGCTTGAGCTGAACGGACGCAGCTTTGTCCAGCTTCTTACCTTGGTGCCTGGGGTCGCCAATATGACAGGGTCCGATTCGGGGCCCTTCGGCCAAGCCGCATCGGCCTATAGCGTGAACGGAGGCCGCATCGAGTACAACAACATGGAAGTGGACGGCATCAGCATCATGGACATGGGCACGGGGGGAAACTCCATTGTCATTTATCCCAGCATTGACGCCATTGCGGAAGAGCGCGTTCTGACTTCCAATTACGGCGCCCAATATGGCCAGGACGCTTCCGGCACCATCATTGCGGCCATCAAATCGGGGACCAGCCAGTTTCACGGCGACGCCTACGAATTCAATCGTAATGAAATCTTCAACGCCCGCAACTTCTTCTCCGATAGCCGTCCGTCCTACAA
>JBOGJX010000254.1:0-4854 GCA_050745285.1 Terriglobia bacterium | reverse complement strand
GCCGCAAAGCGCCATGAGCGACTGCTCCGAAAATTTCGGTTAGAAGAACGGAAGAAGGTCAAACGCATGGTCCGACGGCACGGCTGAAGCCGTGCCCTGCCGACTGAATTCTCATGGCGTTGCGGGTGTCGCAAAGCGACATGACCACTCAATAGACGCGCAACCCCCACGGCACACAAACCGTACCGTGGCTACCTCAACTATCTCATTCAGGAAGCCGTTGAGCATCGCGACAGATACAGTTACCCGGCGTTTCCCCACGGGTCCCTGTAAGGGCTGCTCCTGTAACCGCAAACTATCTATTATATCCCCATTGCAGGTTCCGCAGCATGGCCCGTTGGCGTGGTGGCGGGCGGCTGCCGTTCCCCCTGTTTTTCTAATGTTCCTTTGTTTTCAATCATCAATAGGCTTCGTTCCGTTAAAAAGTTCTGTTTTTCTTATCCTCCGGAGTGCCCGGCCTCGAATCAGCCGGGTAGCGATCCATTGACGCTGCATGCGGGGCCATCAGATGGGCACGCCTATGACCGTAACAGGAGGAGCGGAAGATTTGGGGACAAATGAGACAGACGAGACACTTTTTTAGTCAGCCGCGAGGAGGGCGCGAGGAGGGCGCGAGGATGGCGTCCGCCCGGCCGATACGCGCGATGGATTTATGGCATACGCCATATAGTGCATAAGCAGTAAACATGTGCTACAGTAAATTCGCGTGGCTTATGGCTCAAACTATTTTAGTTGCGGATGACAATCTGACCGTCCAGCGTGTGGCTGCTGAGATGCTGTCCCAGGAAGGGCTGGCGGTGGTCACCGTAGCCAATGGCATGGCGGCCATCAAGAAGATTCCAACCCTCAAGCCTCTGGTCGTACTGGCGGATGTGGATATGCCCGGTAAGGACGGGTATGAAGTTTGTGAGTTCGTGAAGGCCCATCCGGATCTCGCCCACGTACGAGTTCTTCTGGCGGTGAGTGACACCGACCCATACGATCCGGAGCGCGGAGAGCGCGCGCGGGCGGACGGGGTCATCAAAAAGCCCTTTGACCGCCAGGAGCTCGCGTCCTTAATGGCAAAAGCTATCGAGCAAGCACAAGCTTTGTGTCCATCATCTCCCGCCGTTGAGGAGCCGGTGGCCACTCAGCCTTCGGAGACTGCGCTGGTTTCTGACGCGGCCCCCGAAGCGCCGCCCATCCCTGAGGCGCCGGCTTCGGCGGCGGATCTCACTTCCTCTGCGATTGTCCGTGCTGAAGATGAGTTCGACTCAGGGTGGGACGCAGGTGTTCCGGGGCAACCCCCGGAAGAAAACGCCGTCCTTGATGCGGCTTATCCGGCTCCGGAGACGGATTCCGGTGACGAGTCTAACGATTCATCGGATGCGGATTCCCTTAATCTGCCAGACGTTGCCACGAAGGATGAATTGCAGGCGCAACATTCCGTGGCGGAGGATTCGGCCGCCCCGGCCACCTTGGTTACCCCGATCGATAGCAACCCGCCGGACTTTTCGTCTTGCGAGCCGGTTTCCCTTATTCCATTCTCACCTGAGACCCCCGTAAGTGTGGCTGAGGAAAGTTCTGCGGAGATTTCCTCTGGCACGCTAGCGGCTGTCGAAGTCTTGCCGGAAGAAACTCTTGTGCAGGAGCCGCGCGCTGAAGAGGACCTGGAGCCGACCGTTTTTGAGCCCACGGTTTGCCAGGCGCCCGCCGCGCCTGAATCAGAGGCAAGCCCGGAGATAAGTTTTGCCGACGACTTGCCGGCTGCTACGATCTCCCCCTCCGTAGCGCCCCTTCCCGAAACATCTAGTTCTGCCGAGCCCGCCGCTGCCGTCGAAGCCGCTGAGAACCACGCCGTAATGCACGAGCCCTCTATCGACCTTTCCTTGGTTGCCTCCGTGGTCTATGCGGTGGTCAAGCGGATCGCGCCGCCCGCCTTTTCTCCTGAAATGGTCCTTGACCTTGAGTGCAAACTCACCGACGAGATTCTCTCAGAACTGGCCGCTGATGCGCCTCCCGCGCTAGTTGATTCATGCTCAGCCATGTCGCTTGGCAACACCTGCAAACCATGAAAATAAGTCCGGAAGGGCATGGCTTGAGCTATGCCGTAAGTGTCGCACCCCTCACCCCCCAGAGGCGTTAAAATAAGGCCACGGCAAAGTGTCGGCCACGTAAGCGGCGGCAGAGTGTGGCCCACGGCGCCAGCCGTGGGGAAGGAGTCAAGGCTATATTGCCTTGGAGCCCCGGCAGGGGCGGCATAACTCAAAATCGATGCCGCCCCTGCCAGGGCTTGTGAATCAAGCTGCTTGTTTGTTCTCACGGCTCGCGCCGTGGGCCAAAATATACCGCCCGTCAGGGCGGCCTTCAAAACAAAGCGCAATGGAGAAACTTTTTAATCTAACGCCTATGCCCCCTCCCCTCTCCCTTTGGGCCAGAAGGAAAAGACGGAGCGCGAAGCATCGTGCCCTTCCGCAGTCTCGGGAAAATGCTTACCTATTTTGGTCCCACATACTGAATATGAGTCTGCACATGCGTCTGCTCGAAATTCGTATTCTCAAGAGAAATGGTGATGTCGCGCTTAAAAAAGGGCGTCACACGAATGCGGAACTCCGTTCCGAAACTCGCGGGGAACCACACACCGCCGGGCTGGCGCTGGTATTGCACGTTGAATCCGACGCCGGGAAGAGCAACGAGGAGGGTCCGAATCACGAAGGGAATCCGTCGTGACAGCTTGGTGAAGACATCGACCGGCTGGAAGTCCGTGGCATCGATATACGCCTCACCCGCCCAGGTAAACTCATCTTTTTCCCTGGGCTTGAAGCCAATGTCATAGACCGTTCTCCCCTCCTGAATTTCTTTGCCCACCAGCCAGAACTGGTAATTCGTCTGTTCGCTCGTGGTGAGCGGAAACAGGTCCTTGTCGAGCCCGTCTTTCGAGCTGCCGTTCGTCAAACCGCTGCCCAGACTGTCGGCCAGGGCGCAGTCAATTGGGATGTCATGATGCGAGAGCTTGACATGAAATTGGATGTAATGCCCCTTATGCCAGTAGCGGCCGGTGAGGAGTTTTTGCTCTTTTTTCGTGCCTTTGGGCGTTGGGATCATCAGATAGTCCACCGTTTCCTCGCACATAAGTTTTCCGTTCGCCTTTCGTGAAACGGCGTGGATGTGCTGGTGGTAGACGTATTCGCTGCGCAGAGTGTTGCTGCGATCCTGGTTAGCGGCCACGCGAGCCATGATGGTCTCCGCCGTCAAGGGCGGGTTTTCGGCGCAAACGAGGCTGCCAACGTCCGCCAGGATAAACGCCGCAATCAGAAAGAGCGCAAACATAGGCCACCCATCTCCCTGACGATCATATTCATCATTACGCAGCAGGCTGCCGTTTTGACCCAGAAAATTTGTGGTACCCTGGCGAGCTTGATCTTTACTGGTCGTTGGTCGCCTTTCGTTGACATTCACCGGGCTAAATGCTACAAACGGATTACGTGATGGTCTTGTTGCCATTCGATCCAGATTGGCCAAGGTTGGGCCTGTGGCGCAGTTGGGAGCGCGCATGACTGGCAGTCATGAGGTCGTCGGTTCGATCCCGACCAGGTCCACCAACCTTTTCAATAAGTTACCTTCACGACCTACCGAGCGGTAGGCCACATTGGGCCACATCTGAATCATGGATTTCATTCTCCGCTCGCTTTCTTGCGCGGGAGGAGAATCAGATTTTCGATCTTCTGCACGGCCTCCCTTTTGGGACCTGAGAGTTCGTGCATGTAGCGATCTGTCGTGCTCAGCCTCGAATGACCAAGCAGTTGCTTCATTACCAGCGTCGGAATTGTTCCCTCGTTTCCTCCCAGCGTTGAGAACGTGTGCCTGAGCGAGTGCCAGGAGAAACGAGGGATGCCCAACCGCTGTGCAACTAGGTAAATGTGGCGCTGAATCAGGTTCCGGTCACTTAGGGGTTTCCCGGTGGCACCGGCGAACAGCCAACCTTTGGGCGGACGTTGCAAGCAATACTCTCGCAGCGCCTCTCCCAAAATGTGTGGAACCGGAATCTCGCGGTCCTTTCCGCTCTTGGTAGTTCCCACATACCCTCGGCACCAAGAGCGCCGGACGCGGAGGACGCCGCAATCGAGGTCCTCTGCCCGAACCCCGAGGATTTCCCCGATTCGCAAACCCAAAGTGACGCCAATCATCACAACGAGCCGCGCGGGGTCTTGGAGGTGCTCGAATAGTTGACTCACTTCCTCTACCGACAAAGCTCGTTGCTCGCGATTGACCCTTTTCGGGGGCGCTTCGATGTCTCTGGCCGGGTTACTGCTGTCTTGAACATCTTGCTCAATACGGACCGAAGATGCAGGACCGTCTGAGAAGCATAGCCCTTTTTGTACTTGCTGCTGAGAAACCGGTCGATTTCGAAACCGGATATGTCCCGCATCCTTTCTCGTTCGAACGCAGGCGCGATGTGGTTCTTCCATAGCTGTTCGTACATAAACCGCGTGTTGGGTTTCATCTTCTCGACGAGATTGGGTTTGAAGTGCTCCGCCCAAAACTCAGCGAGGGTTGTGCTGGCTTGAGGCCGTGGTGCCGCCTGATTGACCTCTTGCATGATCCTGTCGGCAGCCTTCCGGGCCTCGTTCTTCCCACGAAATGCCGGGACGGGTCCGAGAATAACGGTCTTCTGAGGTCGTTTCGCCTCACCGTTCGGCGTTAAACAATCTTCGCGATAGCGCAAAACATAGTTGCCGTTCTTCTTTCTTACACTTCCTCTTTGGTAGCGCCGAATCATTTTATTCCTCCGCAATGAGTGAAATTGCGGTGTTGATTCGGGCTCGTAGCTGGCTGCTGGTTTTGCACTATAGCGCCTTTCCTAATTCCTGCGCA
>JBOGJX010000253.1:0-10716 GCA_050745285.1 Terriglobia bacterium | reverse complement strand
CGCGAGCTACCGGCGCCGATTTTGGCCAAGCCGATGGATTCGCCCAGAGGTCTCATCATCCCTTCAGCGGTTTTACCGATCCGGAGAACGCGGTTGTCTCCGCCACCGTAAGCCTTCACTGCCTCGCTGTTCAAGCTGGCCTGAGCATCACAAAGAACCAGGTTGCCCTTGGTCCTAAGAACCAGCTCCAGTGATCCCGGCTCGAACACCAGGTCCCCATCGATCAGAACAAACGACTCTCCCCGAGCCTCACGCCGGGCCATCCAGAGTGAATAGATGGTGTTCGTTTTAGCGTATGCCGGATTGCGGACAAATTTGACCTCCAGGTGCGGGAATTCCTGATGGACGTACTTTTTCACCTGCCTCTCGCGATAGCCCGTCACGAGAGTGATGCGACGAACGCCGCTGCGCTCTAACATCCCGAGCGTTCGTCCCAACAGAGGTTTTCCTGCCAGCGGGAGCAACGGCTTCGGCGTTGAGCTGGTTAGCGGGCGCAACCTTTCTCCGCGCCCTGCGACGAGAATGACGGCTTGAATCTTTCGCAGGTTCATTTCAGCACCCGCGAAACTGCCTGCAAAAAACTTCTTACGTGGGAATGGCGAAGTTCTCCGATGTTGGCCACCTGAAACGCTCTATCTCGCAGGATTCCCTTTCCCGTATACGTAATATACCCCAGCCGTTTCAGGCGCTCATGAAACTCATCGGCTCCAAAACCCGCGGGAAGCTCAACCGTTGTTAATACCGAGGACATGTGCTCTTCCGGAATAAAAAAGCGGAACCCCAATTCCTTCAAACCAGTTCTGATCTGTGCTGCGAGGCTGCGGTATTTCTCAAACGTTCGCACCAGCCCTCCGTCCAGAATACCATCCAGCGCGGCCTCCAAAGCAAAGTACAAATTGACGGCGGGAGTGTTCGGAGTCTGATAGTGCCTGTCGTTATAGAGAAAGTGGCGGTAGAGATCCAGATACAGCGAGCGGGGGCGAACCGTCTTCAGGCGGTCAAATGCGCTCCTCTTGCCGCAAACAAACGACAGCCCTGGCACGCTGGCAATGGCTTTGTTGGCGCTTCCAGTGCAAAACGTGACACCACTCGCTTCCAAGTCAATGGGTTCCGCCCCGATGCTGCTTACTGCGTCTACGTAAAGTTCCTTGCCATATTGCCTTGCCAGCGCGCCGATCCGAGCGAGCGGATTTAGCATTCCCGTGCTCGTCTCGTGGTGGACCATGCCCACGGCGTCCACCTCTTTGCTTTTGATGAGCTCTTCGACGCGATCGAGTGGCAGAGGCTGGCCCCAACGTAGCTGTAACGCCGTGAACTTGAGTTCAAGAAATTCCGCTAGTTCAAGCCAGCGCTCGCCGAACCCGCCGTTCGAAAGAATCAGCAGGCGCCTTCCCTGGCCAGCAGACCCAAGCACGGCTTCGTTGGCCGCGCTGCCCGAACCGGTGATCACAACCGTTGAGTATTCGTGAAAGTTCTTTACACCGTAGACTTGACCTAACTTCAGGCGGACCCGGTTCAGGAGTTCCGAAAATTCCACTTCCCGGTGTCCGATCTCTGCGCTGGCCATCGCCTCTTTTACTTTTGCCGAAACCAACACGGGGCCGGGGCAAAAAAGGTACTGTCGTTGCGAGCGCCTGCTGTCCCGGAACGCCCGCATCTCCGCACGGCTGCCGAACACGCGCAAAGCCTCCTCGAAGTCTGTCAGGAAATCAATCTCCGTCCACTTGCAGCCCTCCATATCAATCGTT
This sequence comes from Terriglobia bacterium, assembly GCA_050745285.1. GTDB lineage: Bacteria > Acidobacteriota > Terriglobia > UBA7540 > UBA7540 > RH2-MAG17b. The sequence goes on along the minus strand of JBOGJX010000253.1, from coordinate 8,968 downwards.
CCGATCTCCTGCCCTTCCTTAAGCAGCCGGCTTATGGCGGTTTCGTAATACTCCGTTTCACATCCTTCATCCAGAATCTGCGCGCAAACCTGGAACAGTCCGTCGGCCACTGGCGCGGAAAACTTCGACAACCCTACGGACTCTGCCGTGCCAACAACGTCTTTGCCTAGAGCCACAACCCGCTGATTCTTGTCGAGATCTACCTTGACTTCCTCCTGGCCCATCACACGGCGGCTGTCGATAGCGAGAACCGCGTCCTCCGGGGCCGCGACCATACGCGCAATCACTTCATCTTCTACAATCAGGTCGCCGTCAATAATCAGGGCAGAATGGCCCGCGGCGGCGTTTCGAGCGAGGGAAAGCGAGTAGAGTGTGTTAGTCAGGGAGTAGCGGGTGTTATGGATCACGCTGAACTTCATCCCCGCCGACCGTTGAATTCTTTGGAGCGCCGATAGGACCTTCGCCTGTTCGTACCCGGCGATTACAACCATTTCTGTTACGCCACACCCGCGCAGTTGCTTCGCTAGCCGCTCCAGCAGGGGTTGGCCGCCAATACTTAGCATAGCCTTTGGCCGATCCTTGGTCAGTGGATACAAGGAGCGGCCTTCGCCTGCCGCAAGCACAATAGCTTTGATCTGCCCATTAGATTTCTTCCCTGGAGGTGAGCTCCGATGGCCAAGCGCTTTCGGCCGTCTGATCTCGCCTCTCGACCCGCTTTGCTTTCGAACCTCTGGTGACGCTCCCATTATGCAATCGTCTCCATGCCATCTCGAGTTGCGAAGCATTCAAAACCGACGCCTAAGTCCGGCAACTGCGCAAAGTCTAACTCTCCATGATCCGCGCGGGGGTTACAACCTTGAAGTGCTCCCCTCGCGCCGGCGGGCCTGGTCATTGCCGGGGCTGGTACGTCTTGCTTTCGCCGTTGCGCTGATTTGTCACGGTAAAGGCGCCATTGGGAAATGCCGTCAACTTGATCCAATACGCGTGATCCGGATTGTCCGTTAGGTTGGCGATGAAGGACGCCTGTGCGTTGAGCTTTTTGTCTACCGAGTATGAATAATGAAGGTCCCAGAAACCCTCGAGGCCCGGGGACTGCTTTATCACCTGGAACGCTTCCGGCGCTCCTCCCTTGTGAGCCCCATTGTCCGCGATCGCCACCATGGGGCGCAAGGCGTCGACAAGGAAGGCGCCGCCCGATTCGGCGTATGCGTGCTGCGTGGTAAGGTAAACCTCCACTCGGCCCACGCGGTTAGTAGGACAGACAAGATCGTATTCTCCCATCCAACTGGGAAGGTCGCCGAGGTCGATCATTCTGAATTTGCCATAGCGGATAACAATCCCCACAGACTGGGCATTTTCTGAGCGATCGACGCTTGGCTGAGCCTCCGCCGGGCAATAAGAATTGCGCTCGCCTCCGCCGGGAACTGAATGATTGATATGCTCGCCGGCCGCCGTCAAAACAATCACGTTCATTCCCTGAACGGGAATCTGCATGCCCGGTTTCGCCAGGATATGATGCCCTTTGGCGCGGACTCTCAAATAGGCTTGATAGAGCGCTTCGGCGGGCGGGCGGGTTTCCACGGGTTGGCCGTGATCGATGAAATTGCGGATAGGAATGAGCGCAGCGAGTTGGGGCACTCCACCCACATGATCCTCGTGGTAGTGGGTAATCACCAGATAATCAATCTGATGGATTCCCGCCTCACGCGCAGCCGCGAGGATCCGATGAGCATCGCGCCCATTATGATCCGGCCAGCCGGTATCCACCAACATCGACTGCCCTGAGGGAGAAACAAACAAGGTTGATTGTCCGCCTTCAACGTCAATGAAATAGACCGTTAGGGGCTTGGAAGCTGAAGCAAGAGCCAGCGGCAAAGGCAAAAAGAAAATAATCAAATAAATGAGGCATCTGCCAGGAATCCTACCACAATTGGATGTGTTGCAAGAACTTGAGAGTAGGCTTCCTCTCTTCGGTCCCCCGTGCGCCTCGAAGCGTAGCGTCATTTTACCTCCTCGGCATCCAGGACCCATTTCTGCGTCGCGATGCCGATGATCATGAGCTCAAAATCGTGAGCGCCGGCACGGCGTCTCCATTCCGGATCGCGGCCCTTTTGAAGCGTCCGCATTGCCCGGTCCTTCACTTTAAAGGCTCCGCCACCCCCGGCGCCTGCCGGAGTAAGTATCCCCCCGGCAAAGCCGGGGGCTTTACAATGGCCTGCCCCTCAAAGGGGCCTGTTCGCAATCGTTCAAAAACAGGGCGAATCATGCAAACCACCCCTCACCCGCCCTCGTACCTCGGGCACCCTCTCCCCACGGGAGAGGGCTCTGGTTCCGTAGTTGACTCCCGCCCTCTCCCGGGAAGAGGGTGGCGAGCGGGGAAGCAGTGCTTCCCGCCGCGAGCCGGGTGAGGGGTGTTGGCCGGTATTGTCCGGGCACGATCAATGAGGGGAACTGCATACTCCCGGAACTGTCAAACTTCTACGGCCACCCCGGCAGAGTCGGGGGAACTTCTAAACGCATTAGTTCGATTTATAAACAATATAGCCATTCCTCTGGTTGAGATCACCCCCATCTCGTCAAAAACAGGCTGATACTGTTACCGGCCCAAGCAGTATTCTTATTGTGTCAGGGCATGGCTTTAGCCATGCCGCACGCGTGACATCCCTCACTCCCCTCTCCTTCCGGCGGAGGGAGGACCGCGGGGACGCACTGCTTCGCGTCGCGGTGGGTGAGGGCCTTCGTGGTACGACTCAGGCCGTGCCACGACGCGCTGTTGTCGAACTTGTCCTTGTAATAATACGGTCTTCCTACATGACCAGTTGTGGCTGGAAGTGCTTTTGCAAAACCAGGGCGATGGTTCCCTTCAGCCGGGGCTGTTCCGTAGCGTCAGAAGGAATGATACTCGTTCCGGCGTGCGTCCGGGCGCATTGGGAGACCGTTTTGCTCACGATAGGACCGACACGATCCCACAGACGGGTCACTTCACCGACGATCGTAATCACCGAGGGCGCGAGACCGTTCACCAGCATGGCGATTCCAACCCCCAGATAAAAAGCCATCCGGTCGATGGCTTCCGCCGCCTTCACATCGCCCCGCTCGACGAGTAACAGGAGGTCGTTAAAATTCGTGATCGAGGCCGAAGCCCGTTTCTTATTTTTGGAGGCCGAATCTTCGGCAACGCCACAGTTGTAATTCCTGATTGCCGCCGCATTCGAAGCATAAACTTCCCAACAACCTCGGCTACCGCAACCGCACGCGGGCCCATCTTCATTGAGCGGAACATGCCCAAACTCGCCCGCGGCGCCACTCGGTCCTCGCACCAGATGGCCATTTGCGATAACGCCGGTCCCAATCCCTTCGGACACCGTGACGGCGATGAGATCCCGAATTCCCTCGTGAGGCCCAGCCCACACTTCCGACAAAGCACAAGCGTTGGCCGCATTTTCGATCTGTACCGGCAGACCGGTTGCGCGCTCGAGCGGTGTCCTCAAATCTACGTCCCGCCACCCCAGATTGGGAGCGAAAATTAGTTTTTGCGCCAGGTAATCAACCCGGCCGGGCAAGCTGACCCCAATTCCCTCGTAGGCAATCCGGGGATGCGCGCTCATTAAATCCCGCAGGTGGGCGCAAAGCGTCCGCACGAATTCCTTGGAATTCTGCGGCGTGGCAATGGACTCCTGGGCCTTGAAGCTGGCATTCAGGTCGGCGAGAACGATATGAGTTACGCTGGGTAGCACATTGACGCCGATAATTCCGGCCCGCGCCGTGTTTAGCATCAGAAGCCGGGGCTTGCGCCCGCGCGGCAACTGGCCCACGGCGCCCTCCACAACCCACCGTTCCTTCAGCAACTGCTCGACGATGAGGGAAACCGTACTGCGCTGTAACCCCGTCTGCCGGGCAAGCTCGGCGCGCGAAATGAGCTGATTCGTCCGGACCGAGTTAAGCACAACGCTGCGGTTGATGTCCCGCGCCGTCTCTGAACTTGCAATCTTCCGGTTAGGCCGGTCTATATTTCGCATGGGTTCGCCGCCGCTTCACTGATTTGTTTGACTGACGAACTATACCTACGAGCAACACGCCTGTCAACAAAGTATTTGGCTTTGCCCCCTCGCAGGAGTTGGGGCGCGGCTTACCCCGCCGAGACGGTGGCGCCCATCGCAAAATGCGCGATGTATGCGCCACGCATTGAAAAAGATTGTCTACCCAATTCGCGGACCCTACACTGGTCGACCCGATCCGGCGTCACCCTTTGCGCGCGGCAACCTGCTTGATATTCGGGACGATCCACTGGAACACGCCGAGCGCCAGAGGGTGCATCACTCCGGCAACGATAAAGAGCGGCACATAGGAGTGAAACCACTGCAGAATGTATCCGGCGGTCGGAGCAATGATCATGCCTCCGATCGCGCCTGCCGCGCCGCCAATGCCCACCACAGCCGCAACGTCTCTCTTGGGAAACATATCCGAAGCCAGCGTGAAGACGTTTGCCGACCAGCCCTGATGCGCCGAGGTTGATACCGTAATGAGGGCCAACGCCACCCAGGGACTGTGCGCGAACACAGCGATGATTCCGGTGGGCATCGAAAAGGCGCACACCGCCATGGCCGTCTTTCGCGCGGCGTTCACGGACCAACCTCGCCGCATCAGGAAACCGGAAAGCCAGCCACCGGCCACGCTGCCAAAGCTGGCCCCCAGGAATGGAATCATGCCGAAAAGCTCCAGCGTATGAATCGAAAAGCCGCGCTCCTGGATCAGGTACTTTGGCAGCCAGAAGATGTAGAACCACCAGATGGGGTCGGTAAGAAACTTCGCCAGAAAAAATCCCCATGCCTGCCGGTGCCGGATGAGTTTTGCCCAGGATATCCTGCGCTCCTCGCCTTCGACTTCTTCACCGGGCTGAGGCGCGTTAATGTATTTCAGCTCGGATTCTGTGATCCACGGATGGCGCCCAGGCAGCCGGTAAAAAAGCAGCCACAAGACGAACGCGATCACTCCCCCGGCGCCCGTGGCCACGAACGCCGCTTGCCAGCCCCACTTCACGAAAATCCAACCGACGATCGGATAGGCAACAACCGCTCCAATGTTGGTGCCGGAATTGAAGATGCCCGTGGCAAGGGCCCGCTCATGCTTGGGGAACCATTCCGCCACACCCTTGATCGAAGCGGGAAAGTTGCCCGCTTCACCGATGCCGAGCGCGAACCGCGCCATGGCAAATTCGAAAACACTGTGAGCAAGGGCGTGAGAAGCAGCCGCAATCGACCACCAGGCCATCGAAATGGCGTATCCGAGCCGGGTGCCCAGCCAGTCGATGGCGCCGCCCGCGATGATCATTCCGATGGTATAGGCCAGCTCGAAGGCGAAAACAATCCATCCGTAATCAGCCTCGGTCCAGTGGAAGGTCTTCTGTAGATAGGGCGCAAGAATGGCGATGGTGCCCCGGTCAACATAATTCACCGTCGAGCCGATGAATAGCAAAGCGCAGATGTACCAGCGAAGACCGGAGATTTTGAAAGATCGCTTTGTCGCGGCCGGCATATTGAAGTTAAACGAGCTCGAGCGGCGGCTTATTTCGCTTTGCCTGCCCCGCCGACGCCTGGGCAAATTCCCGCCAGTTCATAAGCCCCGCCGTTCGAAATGACGGTTTGTTGAAGAAGTCTCCCTGGGCGGGCGGCTTGTTCCCCGAAGGGCCCAAAGGGCCCAAAGGGATAGATTGTACGCCTTTTCAGAGACCGCGCTTAGGAAATGTCGCTGGCGCAAAGCGTGCTTGGAGTCCGGCGCGATTTAACATCGACAACTTGGTTTCCACCTTTTCTCCCAAGTGGCCTAAAATGGCCTTGAAACAACGAAGTGAACCGGTGCGTTTCGCGGTATTCTGGCCGAACGAGGAGAATCCCTTGCCCACGCTGCGATCGATTCGATGGCTGCCTGGATTAGTTCTATTGTCATTGATTTCCATCCCTCTGGTATCTGCGTCTGGTCAGGCCAACGGGGCCGCGCGCCCGGGCCTGGGGCGCGAGCCGTGCCCTCGATTATTTTGAGACTGACAAATCCGTGAATGCCAGGCAAGTCGGGATTATGGGTCACTCGCGCTATGGAAAGGCGGCGTCGTCACCATGGCATACGACCAACGCTTCGCCATTGCCTATGTCAGTTCCTCCGGCAAGGGTGGCGCCGCTCTTTACCGTCGTTATTTTGGTGAAGAGATAGAAAACGTCGCCGGGATGAGCGAATATCACTGGATGGCCGGCAACTTCCTCAAATATGCCGGTCCACTCACCGCGAATGACTTGCCCGTAGACTCGCACGAGTTGATCGCAATGTGCGCCCCGCACCCTGTGTTCATCAGCGGCGGCGCAACCCAGGGGGATGGATGGGTGGATGCGAGGGGCATGTTCATGGCCGCGGTGGGAACGGGGCCGATCTATAAACTTCTGGGAAAGAAAGACCTGGGAACCACCGCGTTCCCGCCCATCGGGACCCCGTTGATTGACGGTGACATTGCCTTCCGTCAGCATCACCACGGGCACACCCCGGCCCCGAACTGGCCGGTATTTCTGAAGTTCGCCAGCCGCTACCTCAAGGGTCCGCCCCTCACGCACCTGACCCGCCCTGTGGCCGGCCCGTTGTAGCGCAGAGTTTTGTACTTAAAACTCTGCGGCATTTTTGTATTTATCAGGGCAAATACCACAGAGTTTTGTGCTTAAAACTCTGTGGCGTTTTCGTATTTATCAGCGCAAAGGCCGCAGAGTTTTAACAGCAAAACTCTGCGCTACATCTTCTCCATTGAGACAAAGGGAATGGAAGAGATCGACGAGGCGCGGGCAGTGGGTTGAGCATTGTGTCAAGTGAACGATGCTAACGGAGTTTGAGAGAAATGCAGGCGGCGTGCGTTCAGATTCTAATAGCTGTTCCCATCAAACACATCGCAAAAGCACGATGTGTGCGCCAGTTACGAAATCGGCCCGCAAAACGGGGCGTGAACCTCGGTATCCGGTTGAATCTATTCGACTTTTAACCGGACAGGAGTGACAAGGCGTGAAAAAATGCACGACCACACTCAAAGGCGCCAAGGAACGCAAAGTGCAACTCATTCACTTGCTTTGCGAGACTTTGCGACTTTGCGTGAAGCCTTTTGCCCTTGGGAAGCTTATTTGCGCCTTCTATGGAGGTTTGTGCTGCATTGGCATCGCGCGCGTCCCTCACAGGGCAGCGATGAGGATTCCAGCGTTGAATCTTGCGAATCGCACGCAACTAATAGAAAACACAAGCCATTGAATATTTTTCAAGCACCGGCTAAAATAGCGCAACCTAAATCGTCCTTAAATCATCTGATGTGAGGTGAGACGGGAGTATTAGAGAATATAGAAAAGGATGAATGTCAATGCCAACGATCACGAAGCCCAGAAAAGACCCATACCGGATGCTGTTGGTGAAAAAGCGCAACGAGTTGCTGGCCGAGGTCAGGCGCCAACCCGAAGCCTTGGCTGTAAATATCCAAAGTCCCGACGCGGTTGAATTTGCCATTAAAGCGGCGGAACAGGATCTGAGCGCCAGAACGGCTGACCTTCGCAGTCAGGTTCTTAAGGAAATCGATCGCGCGCTTGAGCGTGTGGCCGGCGGCCATTACGGTGTATGCGAGGGATGCAGCGAAGAGATCGCCCCGCCGCGTCTAAAGGCCATTCCCTGGGCACGGTATTGCGTGCGATGCCAGGAACTCGTGTCCAGGAACTGAGGACGGTGTGTGTTTATGGGATGCCCCGCCATGGGGATCCCTCCCGCTCACTGGCTACGCGCCTGCCCCCATCCTACGACCTGATGGGTACAACCTCGCGGCTTCCCCACACCTCCGAAAGAATCATACCCAGCAGAATAAGCCCAGACCCCAGTAACACCCTTGCACCCAGGCGCTCCTTGATGATCACATAGGAGGTCAACGCCGCGAACACGGGTTCCAGAGCAAAAATCAGCGCCGCGTGCGCTGGAGGAACATATCGTTGAGCCCAGTTCTGCACCGCAAAAGCAAAGGCGGTGGGAAAGATCGCCGTGAGGGCGATAGCCGCGGCCAAAAATCCAGTCCAATGGACCCGCCAGACATGCCCAAAGGGTAGCCCAATGCAGGCAAGCACGCCTACCAGGAGAATCTGGGTTGGCGCCAGATCTTGGTACGAGTGGTCGCGGCTATAGTGGCCCAGAAGGACAATATATACGGCGAAGGCTACGGCGCAGAGGAGCGTCAGAACGTCACCCTCGTTGACGGAGCTGAATCCTGAGGGGGCAACCAGAAGATAGATTCCGGCCAGGCCCAAAAGCGCGCCCACCACACTCGCCCTCCGCAGCGGGACGCCCATGAGCGCCAAAATAACCGGGACTAGAATTACGCTGAAGGTGGTGATAAACGCGCACTTGGAGGGCGTTGTGTATTCCTGGCCCCAAGTCTGGAAAACGTAGCCGAGGAAGAGGAGGAAGCCCAGGATTAAAGATGGTCCCAGGGCGCGCCGGTCCAGCCTCCTGCGGCCTATGATCAGAAAGAGCAGCCCTCCTGCGACAAGGAAGCGCGCTGCCACAAAAAAGAGCGGAGAGGCGTCGGCGAGCGCCTGCTTGACCACAACAAACGTAGCCCCCCAGAAGAAGGTCACAACCACTAAAAGGATTTCCGCTTTGGAGCGTACTGAAGCCATTAACGTGAGTCGTTATTCCGAGCGATGATTCCATGGGCCTTTGGGCCGCCGCTTTGCGCCAAAACACCTTCGCGATTCTCCTCCTGGATCAGGGAGGGGGGCGGGCCATTTTCATAACAGTCGGTCATGTCGTTTGGCGACACCCGCAAAGCATGAAAATGGATCTGGAAGGGCATGGCTTTAGCCATGCCGTGAGCGTGGCCTCCTCACCCCCGTCCCCTCTCCCTTTGGGAGAGGGGGAACCACGAAGTGGCGGGTGAGGGCGTTTCCGGCACGGTTAAAACCGCGCC
>JBOGJX010000252.1:0-4455 GCA_050745285.1 Terriglobia bacterium | reverse complement strand
AGGCTCAGGAGACTGCACAGACCGCGCCACCGAGGCTGCAAATGTAGTGCCGACCTTGGAGATCGTTTTGTTGAAAACAGAAAGGTTATGGCCGTTTCGGCCTCACAACTGCGAAAGTTGGGCTAGCGATTACATTCTTTCGAGATCGTCGCTTTCTTTTTATGCGTAAGATGTAGGCGGTTGACTCTTCGGGATTGCGGAAGCTGTCACTATAATTGGCAATCCTCAAGAGAGCAGTCATGAAAACAAAGAGGTGTTGTGAAGAAAGGGCTTGATGGTGGGCGGTATCCGGATCGAACGGATGACCTTCTGCTTGTAAGGCAGACGCTCTAACCGGCTGAGCTAACCGCCCCAAATCCGCTCGCATACAGCGAACAGGGCCGCCCCCCAAAAGTGGGCCAACCTTGACACTCCCAAAGATCGCAATATACACTAGCCTCTAACGACCGTCAAGGAGGATCCCCCAAGCTATTATGCGGTTGCCCCGGGAATACGTAGCCTATATGGCCAAACAAGTGCTCAAGCGTCTGACAGCGGGGAAGTTTATCCAATGCGACCAGGCGGATTACGTGAACGAAGTCATGGCGCAGGTTATGATTGAGGAATTAAGCGTCGAAGACCACATCAATGACGAGGTGCGCAAGATCCTCGACGCCTACGATGGACAGATGCAACAGATGGGCGTTTCCTACGAGGACATGTTCAAAAAAGTGAAAAAGCAACTCGTGCGGGACCGCAACATTGTCCTCTGAGAAGTGAGGCCGGCGCCGTTGACGAAACTAACCTACGAGAAGATTAATCAACTGTCACGTCTGATGACAACCGCCATCAGCGATCTTGACGAAATCGAAATTTTCGAGGAGCCGGTTGTAATCCGGCAGGAAATCAAAAGAATTCTAAATAGCCTGATGCGCGAGGAAGAAGAAATTGACGCTCGCGTCCGCCAACAGATCACCTCGCAGAAAAGAACCATCCCCGAAGGTGGCGCCGAATGGGATATCGTCTACCGCAAATACTATAACGACGCGCTGCGAAAGCTCGGCATTGTAGTTTCGGCGCCCCCCCAACGGTACTGACTTCTTCGACCGTGTCATTCTGAGCGCAGCGAAGAACCTGCTTCCCATATTGAAAATAAAAAGGCTAGATTCTTCGCTTCACTCAGAATGATAGACAAGAAGGCTTTTCAGCAACCAACCAAACTGTCTAAACTTGCAATTAGTCTTTCCGCTTAAGCACGGGTGGCTGGTCGCCGCCGTCCTGACCTTGCGTTGTGGGAGGCGGAGGCTGCGATCCGGCAGTTTGCGGCGCCTGGCGGCGCTCCAGCGTCGGCCCGCCTGGGCCGCTCGGTTTGCGATGGACGGTCAGGACCGTTTCGAGCCGGGCCTTTACGTCATCGAACTCGGACGTATTGAGCAGGTATTCCGGCCGCTTGGGAAGGATGGTCTTGATCTCTTCCTCGCATTTAATGATGCGGTCCGGCGTGGGCGCATGGTCCATAAATATCGAAGCCACACTACCAGGGCTTTCGCGCTCTTCTTGCAAGGTCTTGCCAAACATCGAGACGAGAGCATTCGGATCGTACCCCGCCTTATACATATACTGAAGACCCAGGAAATCCGCTCCCGACTCCTGGCTGCGGCTGAACTTCAGAAAGACGATGGGGAGGCCGCTCATCGCCGCGTTCAGTCCCTCGTAGACTCCGATGGACATCGGCGTGAACATAAGCGGAATCATGGCGTATTGCAGGAGGGTCCGCTTGGTCATGCTTGACGCCCAGGAGCGCTCGGCGACGTGGCCAATTTCGTGCGCCAGCACCCCGGCAAGTTGCGCCTCGTTGTTGGCGGCCAGGATCGTCCCACTGTTCAGATAAATGAAGCCGCCCGGCAGGGTTACGGCATTGATCGTAGGATCGTCGATGACCTTGACGCTAATGGGAACCTTGGCGTCAGAATTGCGTGCGAGGTTCTGCGCCAAGCGATTGACATATTCGTTGACGACCGGATCCTTAATCAGCTTTGCCGTGTGATCAATCTGGTCCGCGTACTGCTTCCCTATGGAGACCTCTTTTTGTAGCGAGATGATACTCCAGCCCGCCACCTTGCGGTTGCCAATGTCGTTAACGTCATCCTTCTTATTGTCCGCCGCCAGCGGCAACGCCGCCATCAGAAGGACTGCGATGAGAAGCCCTGCGAACGAATGTGGTTTCCTCATGGTTTTCACTCCCTGGCGGCTCTTCTACCTTTCATTATATACTACGTCTTTCAGCAAATCTCTGGGTCTCTGCAATGCAAAAGCCGTGAGTTCTTGTCTTTAGTATCAAGATTTCAAGAACATGTCATTCTGAGCGAAGCGAAGAATCTGCTTTTTCCATAGGCCGGTCCAGCACAAGCAGATGCTTCGCGGAGTTTACCCTGAGCCAGCATAGATTCTTCGCTGCGCTCAGAATGACAGGCGAAGGGCTCAGCATGACGGCGCTCTTTCGTTGCGACCAAAGGCCGCGTTGCACCACTTCTTGAATGCCACTCGACCCCACAATCCTCCAGCGCTACCGGCCGGAATTCCCCGTGACCGGATCCCTCGTTTACCTGAATCATGCCGCCATCTCGCCTATCTCCCAGAGGGTCTTGCGCGCGATGGCCGGCCTTCTGGAAGACGTTGCCTATTTCGGAGCCGTGCACTACGAAGGTTGGCGTAGTGCCTTGGCCTCCGCCCGCCAAACCGCCGCAGCGCTTATCAACGCGGAGCCGGAGGAGATTGCCTTCGTCAAGAATACTTCGGAGGGCATCTCTTTCTTTGCCCTTGGGTTAGAGTGGAAAAAGGAGGACGAGGTTGTCTCCATTGAAGGCGAATTCCCCGCCAACGTCTATCCATGGAAGATGCTGGAAAGCGAGGGAGTTCACGTTCGCCTTGTCGGGCAGCCGAATGGCGAAATAAGCCTTGACTCGATTGACCGGGCCATCAACCGGCATACCAAGGCCGTTGTGGTAAGCTTTGTGCAGTTCCTCTCCGGATACCGCCTGGATCTGGTGAAGTTGGGCCGCTTGTGCGCAGATCGCAAGGTCCTTCTTTTTGTGGATGCCATTCAAGGCCTCGGAGCTTTCACGGTCGACGTCAAAGAAGCGCAGATTGCCGGCTTGGCCGCTGACGGCCACAAGTGGATGTTGGGGCCGGAAGGTTGCGGCGTGTTCTTTGTGCGGCGTGATATCTTGGAGCGTATCACGCCGCGGACGGTTGGCTGGATGAGCGTTGAAGGTTGGGAGGAATTTGGCCCCCGTGCGCTCACTTGGCGGAAAGACGGGGGCCGCTTCGAGGGTGGCGCCCCGAACACCGCGGGGATTTATGGACTTCATGCCGCGATCAGCCTCCTTCGGGAGGTTGGCGTTGAGCAGATCGCCGAGCGCATTCTCGATCTGACGGACCGCTTGCGCTCCGGGCTTACCCAAAGGGGCTACAACGTTTACGGTCCGATGGAGCGGGAGCATTGCTCCGGGATCGTCTCCTTTTCGCCGCTTAACGGCAGCGCGGAAGAAGTGACGCAGCTCTTGCACCATCATCACGTGATCGTCTCCGCGCGCCGCGGACTGGTCCGCGTTTCGCCGCATTTCTACAACACCGAAGAGGAAATTGATCGTTTGCTGGAGCTACTGGCTTAATGCCACCCAATTAGTACTACTACGTTAAGTATCATGGACTGCGATTCTTGCGAGCGCGAACGGTGTGACCGCAATACCCGCAGCGGCCGATCCAGGTGAACAGCAAATATTGGATCTCATGCCGTGTCTGCGGCAGGGTCCACCCATCCCTTGGAGCCTTCCCGCCAACGGACGGTCTTCCAGATTTTTGCCTTCTGAGCCAACTCCCGGACCGCCAGCGGCCGCTGGGTTCCATAGTGGGAGGCCGTAGGCGGCCGGCCGGTGCGCGAGCGCTTCAAGCGCCGTGTCCGGGGAGGCTTCGCCCACACCCCCAGTTGCGGTCCGATGCCCACCGCGTAGGGAAGCGCCCGCGCTTCCAGACCCTGACGAAACTCCCTCACTTCTCCGTAACCCGCGTCGGCCAACACCACGCGGGGCGGCAGCCCCCACGCCCGGACTTGGTCGAGGAGATGCAAAGCCAACCGCCACTTCTCCTGAAATGTGATTGCGGCGGGAATTCCCGCCTGCGCTCGGCGCTCCGCATCTTCCGTCCAACTCTGCGGCAAGTACAGCCGCCAGCCCAGAATCGTGTTGCCTTGCTCGCCCACTTGATGCAGGCTCACGGCCACCTGGCAGTTGCCCGTCTTGCCCAGCGTCCCCGAGGACTGGCGCTCTACGCCCGGCGAATGCCGCCCATGCTTGGGGAATCCGGTGTCGTCGATCACCCAGACCGGCTCCGGCTCCAACTCCGCCGTCATGCGCTTCGCCAGCCGTTCCCAGACGGGAGTCCACGGCCACGGACTCTGACCGACCAATTGCTGCA
>JBOGJX010000251.1:0-2990 GCA_050745285.1 Terriglobia bacterium | reverse complement strand
GGGTTAAAACCCCGCCCTTCCGCGAGTGCCAATCGTTTCATGAATAATCCGGGTTAGTCCAGCGAATCAAGGTATTCTTCAATGACCTCTTCCGCCACTTGAGATTTAACCTTCATGACGTTTGCTTGCACGGAAAGCTCACAGAGTATGGACTCATATCGTTCTGTTCCTGGTATTGCTTTTTTAAGCCTTCTAAGCAAATCTGCGTACGGCTCAGCTCCCTCCGTCAAAGCCTCCTCCACAAGCACGGTATCTAACCCATTCGTGGCGTCTGATTTATTTCGTCTCACGGCTTTTACCCTTTCCTTCCCAAGCAGCTCCTTAGTTTCTTTGCGCGCCGCTGCCAAACATCAATTTCGCTTTGCCAGTGGGCAATGCGCTCAAGATTTGGGTTGTCCGTTTGCATCTCATGCCTAATCTTCCTTTGGTGCTGCTCAATCCTCCATTCGTGCGTTTTGAGCTGTTTCCTTGTACGCTTGTTTTTCCCCATCCTCCCTCTTATTGTACTGCCAAAACCAAGTGGCTCCCTATCACCCGGATGTCGCGCTCACCTAACGTCGCAGAAGAGCGGCCGCTGCTATAAAGGCTTTTGGTTTCACGAATAACGCATCCATCGGAAAATCTCCACCAGCGAAGGCCTCTTGCCATACATCAAAACGCCCACGCGGTAGATGCGCGCCGTAGCATAGACGACTCCTGCTGTTGTGAGGGCGAGAATCCCTATTGAAAGCGCGATCTGCCAGAGCGGCGGGGTTTCGAGCGCGATGCGGAAAACCATCAGAATGGGCGAAAAGAACGGAATGAGTGTGAGAATCACGGACGTCGTGGAGTTCGGGTCGCGCGCCACAATGCCGAAGAGGAAGAAGCTTGCGACCAGAAGGAAAGTGACCGGCATCTGAATTTGTTGTGCGTCGTTCTGGTCAGAAACGACCGCGCCAATGGCGGCGTACATGGACGCAAAGAGAAAATAGCCGCCCATGAAGAAGATGACGAAACAGGCAAGCAAGCCCGCTGGAATATGAATTCCCAGCGAGGATTTGCCAGGCCCGAAGGCGTGGACCACGGTCACACCATAGGCCGCGATCAATCCGGCCGAAACGGCCCAGATGAGGAATTGCGTGAGTCCCACCGCCGCCACACCGAGAATCTTTCCCGCCATGAGTTGAAATGGGCGCACCGAGGAAATAAGCACTTCCATAGTGCGCGTGGTCTTTTCTTCGAGCACAGATCGCATGGTTGTGATGCCATACATCAGCAGCGCAGCGTAGAGGACAGACGCCATCACGAACGCGATGACGTAGCCTTGGCCTTTATCCTCCGATTTTCCTTGCCCGGTGAGCCGGGTTACCCGAACGTCGACCGGTTGCAATAGGCTGCCGACGCTCTGCGGGACGACGCCATAAGTTTTCAGGCGCATCGCGATGACCGCGTTGCTGATGGCGTGGTTCAGAGTGTCCTTAGAATTCAGAATACCTTCGTTGCTTTCTACCAACTCTGGTCTCGCGCCACCGGCGGAAACATTGGCGGGAATCCAGAGGTAGCCATCCAGCGCGCGGCTGCGAGTTAAAGCATCAAGATCGGCTCGCGCCTGATCGGGAACGATGGGCAGAGCGCGGATGTGTTGCATCTTGAATTCAGGCTGGCCGCCCGGGAGTTTGTGCTCGGATAGGTTTGCTGAGATCAGCTTCCCGACGCTTCCGGTCTCATCGAGCATGGCAATCTTAAACGGGCGCGCTGGATGTCCGTTGGCCAACAAGACCTCAAAAATAATCATTCCGCCAAGCACAGCCGGAATGGCGATCGTGCTGATCAGGAATCCTTTCGAAACCACCCGCGTCATATACTCCCGCTTGATCACCAGCCAGATTTTATGCATGGGCGCCGGATACCTTTTCGATGAAAATATCATTGAGCGGAGGCTCAACCAGCTCGAAGCGGCTGATGCGAACGTTGCGCTCGACGGCCCGCTTTAGAATTTCCTGAGCGTCGGCGCCGGGCCGGAGCTTGGCCTCGACCGTCGAGCCAAAGTGGTTCACCGAGGCGATCAGATCCGGCTGGTCGAGAAAGTCGCCATCGCCGGAATATTCCAGGCGCAGTGTGTTCTTGCCGTACTGCTTCTTGATGGCGCGCAGCTCGCCGTCAAGCACTTTCTGGCCGGCGTTAATCAGGCAGATGGACTCGCACATCATTTCTACCTGCTCCATGCGGTGCGATGAGAGGATTATGGTGGCGCCTTGCTGGCGCATCTCGATCATCATGTCTTTGATCACCGTGGCATTGACAGGATCAAGCCCGGCGAAAGGCTCGTCCAGAATCAAGAGCGGCGGCTGATGAAGCACGGCGGCGATGAACTGCACTTTCTGCTGCATGCCTTTCGAGAGGTCAATCACCTTGCGCTCCGCCCAGGCGCCAATCTCCATGCGCTCAAGCCACTCGCGCCCGCGCCGGCGCGCTTCGGATTCCGCGAGGCCCTTGAGCGCAGCCAGGAACACCAGAACATCAAGCACTTTCATGCGGGGATACAAGCCGCGCTCCTCGGGCAGATAACCGATCATGTTCTGCACGCGGTCGGGATGAGTCTCGCCGAAAACGCGCGCCTGTCCCTCGTCCGGAATGATCACGCTCATGATCATGCGTAAGGTCGTGGTTTTACCCGCGCCGTTCGGGCCGAGCAATCCAAAGAGGTCACCGCGCTTGATGCTCAGGTTCATCTGATTCACCGCAGTGACCGCGTCAAAACGCTTGCTGACGCAATCGAGGGTCACAGCGTCCGTTGTCTGAAGGTTGGCCATGGAATTGTATGCGGGCATCGGGATTCTTCATCCTACTACAGGATCAGCCGCTGGAGGGAGCGTGCGCCTGGGGCTGTAAGCTGGATTACTCGTGAACTCGCCGCGCAAAACCGTCAGGGCACGGTTTAAACCGTGCCGAAATGAAGGCCTCATCCAGTTTTATCTTTTCGCACTCCGGGCGGCTCGTATATACGAGCC
>JBOGJX010000250.1:0-5612 GCA_050745285.1 Terriglobia bacterium | reverse complement strand
CCAGACGCAGCGGGTCACCATTGGTACGCACCACAAGCGTCATCAGGCCAAGCGGACTCTGAGCCAGTGGTACGTAACATTGAGGCTCTGGACCTGCGGCCAGGCTATGCACTTTCACATCCCCGACGACCCCTACAATTTCGCGCATGGGGTTCTTGTCACCGTAACCGTTGCTTATCCCAGGTTGTATCCGCCGGCCAATAGGGTCCTGATCGGGAAAGAACCGCCTTGCGAGTGTTTCATTGATGATTACCACGGGAGGTGTGCTCAGATTATCGCGAGCAGTGAAATCACGTCCTTCCTTTAGCGGTATCCTGAGGGTCCGAAAGTAATCTGGCGCAGCAGCCACATAGTTCGTCTCAGGCCGATTAGCTTTGGCAACCGGATGCCCCTCAATATCAAAACCGGTGTCGGCGTCGACCTCGCTGAACGGCAAACCAAAAACGCCGCTCGCCGACCGGACGCCGGGCAAGGAGCGCGCGCGTTCGATGACTCCGGCAAAGAAAGCCAGTTGTCGGGCCTCGGAATAGGTCGCCGGCGAATCCAGCCGGAGGGTCAGGACATGATGCGGATCGAATCCAGGATCGACTCGCGCCAGTCCGAGAAAACTCCGGATCAGTAAACCAGCGCCGGCCAGCAGCACGAGCGCAACCGCCACTTCGCCAATCACCAAAGCGCCGTGGGTGCGTGCGCGATGCGATCCTTGGGATGGCCCACGGCCGCATTCCTTCAGGGATTTCGCTAATTCAAATTTGAAACCAGACACGGCCGGAGCGAGGCCGAATAGGATGCCGGTCAGAAGGGACACGACAGCGGTGAAGGCCAGGACACGGCGATCCAGCCCAACTTGCGCCAAACGGGGGATGTCCACCGGGACGACGCGAACCAGGATGTCCACTCCCCGCAGGCCGAGCCACAGTCCGAGCAAGCCACCGATGGATGAAAGCAGGGTGCTTTCAGTGAGGACTTGCCGCATCACGCGGGCGCGGCTTGCGCCCAGCGCGGCGCGGATGGACATTTCCCTCTGCCGGGTCGCAGCCCGAGCCAGCAGCAGGTTGGCGACATTGGCACAGGCGATGAGTAACAGGCAGCCGACAGCGCCCAAGAGAATCAACAGGGCAGGGCGAGCAGGACCCGCCAAGCCGTCGAGGATCGGTACGACTCGTGTGCCGCGAGGGTGGTTGTCCGGGTACTCCTCATTCAACGCCCTGACGATGGCGCTCATCTCCGCTTGCGCCTGGGCGATCATTATCCGGGGTTTGAGCCGTGCGATGACGTCCAGATAGTGCGCGCCTCGCTCCTTGGCCATACCGCCCATGTCAACTGCAATCGTCGTCCAGAGATCGACCGGGGCGCCTTGGATCGGAAATTGGAAACCCCGTGGCGCTACTCCCACAACGGTGTAAGGAAGGCCATCGAGATTGATGCCTCGGCCCACAACACGGGGGTCAGAGCCGAATTGCTGGTGCCAGAAACCATAACTCAAAATTACGGCATTGGCGCCGTTGACAGCCCCGGGCTTGTCATCCCCGGGAAGAAAGGACCGTCCCAAATCGGGAGTCACACCGAGAAGGGAGAACAGGTCGGCGGACACCACGGCTCCTGGAAGGTGTTCTGGCTCACCTCGTCCGACAAGTGTAAAGTTCTCCGTTCTAAACACCGCCATCTGGTCGAAGACGTGATTCCGGGCACGCCAATCAAGAAAATCAGGATACGAGGCTTGACCGCCCCTCTTGTAAGGCAGTTGCATTGAGATGACACCTACGAGCCGTTCGGGCTGGGGATAAGGCAATGGACGCAGTAGCACTGCATTAACCACACTGAAAATCGCGGTGTTTGCGCCGATGCCGAGCGCGAGCGTAACGACGGCGACAGCGGTGAAGCCGGGAGACTTGCGCAACTGCCGCATGCCGTAGCGCAGGTCCTGAAGCAATGTTTCGAGCCAGCGCCAGCCCCACATGTCGCGCGTGACTTCCTTAACGAGGGTTGCGTTCCCGAACTCTCGCCGCGCGTTCGACTCGGCTTCCGGAGGGTCTTCGCCTTGCTCAATCCGGTCGCGGATGGCCATCGCTAAGTGCGCGCGAATCTCATCGTCGAGCTCTTGATCCCGCTGGGCTCTGCGTTTGAATAATCTCTGTAATTTCATGATGTCACCGCGTAGACAGGTGTAGCGCAGAGTTTTGCCTTCAAAACTCTGCGGCATTTTTGTCCGGACCAACGAAAAACCGCAGAGTTTTAAAAGCAAAACTCTGCGCTACATCTGCATGAAGCTTCCGCTTGACAATCGCTTTTTGCCTTGATAGCTTCGCTGGCATCACTTGGGTCGTTATCATTCTACGCTTTGGGGGTAGCTATGAGACTCAGGGCCATCTTGACAGTTGTTGCTGTGGGGGTTTTAATCTCCGCTGCATTCATCTACGAATATCCTTTCTCTGTTGAAGCGCAATCCTCGCAGCCTTTGCCTGCGCCTTCCACCGCTCCCTGTTGCGGGGGGGCAACTCCGCTTGGAGTAGCACCACGCGAGCTTGACTTCCCCTATTACAATCTGACCAACGGGTTTCAATCCACCCTGCTGCTCGTAGGCGATTCGCCGAAGCCGACCCATTTGACCAATTCCGCCCACAGACTGCTTGGCAGAACGGTGCGGTTATACACCACGATGGTGGGTGCAGCCGAAATGCGAGTTCTCCCAAATCAGCCGCGTCCCATTTCTGCAAGAGGGGAGTTCCTATCGTGAAAAAAGCTGGAATTTCTATGTTGATAGTTGGACTATTGTTGGCAAGCGCCTACATTTGGCGCGGGGCCCCACGCCTGAACCGGGTCCAGGCTTCGCCAATTCCGGCTCAGGATCAGTCAATGGAGGCGATGCCACAGGAAATTGATTTCGCTTACTATACTGTCCGGGAAGGATTTAACTCCACGCTGCGGCTGGTAAGCGATTCTCCGAAGCCGCTGAACTTCGTGCTGGTGTATTACAGTCTGGACGGGAAGGCTATCCAAGCTCCACCGATGACCATTCAGCCGCAGGTGGAGATGTCCCTGGACTTGCGAAAGGAATTCTCCGATTTGCCTGCCACGGGTGATTTCTCCGAGGGAAGCCTGGCTGTTCAGTTTACAGCGAGTGGAATGACGCCCTTAGCCCGAATTCGCAAATTGAAAACAAAGGGTTTAGCCAAACTCTATGAAATATAAGATGTAACCAGCTTGTTTTCAGCAAATTAGGTGGCACAAATCCAACTTGCGCGAAGTTGGATTTCAACAGCTTAAGGCACTGATAATGCAACGCTTAGTTAAAATTGGAGTGGGTCAACTTACGAATTCGGGCTTAGTGGGCCAAACAACCATGACTGCCCCCCGCCGCAGCTTAAGCTTTGAGGCGACAAGAAAACAGCCGTCGGTTTTCAGGTCCAGGCCCAAGGTGTGCATTATTTCGTGACAGATTTGACGCTCAAGCCGCATGAGACGCGAGCCATCAACCTGCGAAAGCTGCGCGATGCCCAGAAACCCGATTTTTGGAGCAAAAAGATTCCAGCCAATGCTGAGAATGGCAGCGTCTACTGGGTTGCACTGGGTAGCGGACCCACCCTGGCAGGGAGAATGCTCGTACTGCGAGCGCGGGAGGGCCTGGCTAGTAACTTCGATTGTGGCGATACTTGTCCCGCGAGCCTTCTGGCTCTCACGATATGCCCAATGCAAAACGACAACATGCCTCAGGGCGAGTGCCAGTGGCAAGCGATGGCAGAGTACCAGGACTCAAACGGCACCTACGTTTATTCCGACAGGACAAGTGAGACTACGTGGAGCACGGATAACAGCGCCGTGGCCACTTTTGATGCCACTACCCCTGGGTTGATGTATGTCGGCGGAGGTGGCAGTGCCAACGCCAGTGGCAGCTACCAAGGGTTTGACCACTTCTGGAATGGGGTTCGCTGCGTTGCTGGTCAGATCACGGTGAACGGAATCTTGGGGTTCGCCATCCATGACCTTGCATATAAGTATGTTGGCCTAGGCTATCCTTGCGCGCCCTATCGGAGATGTAATTCTGGGCCCGACTGCCCGAGCCCCATCCTGTGCGCTTCATACTTTGGTGGCATCCTCCCAACATTTGGAACGGTAATGTGGCTTTCATACACAAGCTCGACTCTGAAAGTGCAGATTTGCATTTTTGTCAGTGGCCAAACACAAGCTGAATGTGTTAAGGATCCGATTCTGTAGCACCTATTCATAATACTGGGCGCAAGCCAATAATCATGAAATTTCGCCTTTTGACGGCATGAGACACTTCATGAAAATGGTGGAGAAGGCCCGATGTATCAGGACGCGCAGAATGGGGAGCTACAATTTGGCCGTAAAAAAGTCACCATCCCCGCCACAAGCCCGCGGGGGGGACAGGGTTAAGGCTCGGGGCGGGAATGCTTGGGATGCTCCTTCTTTGGGCCGTTATCTGTGTACACGGGGACGCGCAATCCATGGATGTGAAATTTGTTGCAAAGGGATACGTCATTGAGTCTGGCGAGGTGAGGATTCTTCATGTGGAAACCCTTTTCCCCCCCCGCAGGGCAGATGCCAATTACGGAGGGCGGCTCGTCTACCTTCCTGGATCAGGAACTGGTGGCGAGCCTATTCGCGATCGAGAACGGCATCTCAAGCAGTGTGAATCTCTCCCTTCCGGGCAAATACGCCGTCCTAATGACAGCGGTTAGGGCCCTGCGGCTTTCAGACCAGAAAACTTTCAAGCTTCCATATCTGGGGTTCCAGGAATTTACTGTGACTCACGATGACCTGATCCGCGCGACGGTTGAGGCGCAGATCCACATTAACGGACTATTTCAACTCCTTGTTCTTAACCGAGAGGGAAAACTTGTTGCGAACAACCTCGTTTCGTTCTCGCCTATCAGTCCCGCGCAAAGCGAGAGGGTTAGGAACTTCACAATCAGGACCGATGACAACGGAGAAATCACTATGGCTGGTAAGCCTGGCGATTATCGAATCATACTTCCCGAGGGTCAGGGGGAGCGCATTCAGGTTACACCAATGTAGGCAACCGGGCGCAGTCAGAAGATCGCGGGTGGGGCACACATCGTGCTTTTGTGATGTGTGCGATCGGAACGGCTATTAGAATCTGAACTCAGTTCACCTGCATTCTTATCTAACTCCATGAGCATCGCACGCCTTGCGCAATGCGCAACCCACTACTCGCGCCTCGTCGATCTCTTCCATTTCCTTTATCTCAAGAGATGTAGCGCAGCGTTTTGCTGTTAAAACTCTGCGGTATTTGCGCCGATAAATACGAAAACGCCGCAGAGTTTTAACAACAAAACTCTGCGCTACATCTTCTTCTACCACGAAAAGTTTGGCCATTCACGCGGTTGGCGCTCCAAACCTGGCTCTTCGACTCTGTGAAGATCGAGGTTGGACGGCCCGTTGAGAGTGTAAATCGGAACGAGTCAAGATGCTGCCGCATTTGCGTATTCCCGGCGCATCCTGCTCGGCCAGATCACCCCTGACAAAGGCTTTACACTTTCCCTCACACTCCCCCGCTGACCTCGAATAACTAGCATCCAGCATCCTGGATTGTCTCTCGTCAGACCGCCATTTAACAATTGACAGGG
>JBOGJX010000249.1:0-2480 GCA_050745285.1 Terriglobia bacterium | reverse complement strand
TATTGATCTTCAATCGCCCGGCGAAGACCTGGCGCGTAAAACCGTTTTCGTCAAGCTTCGCATAGGCCTGCTGGGCAACAGCCGCAAGGTGAGCTCATCGCAGGTCGAAGTGGACGCCGACAAAAGTTCCATTCACGTATCGAAGAGTTTGCTCGACTCGCGGGAGCTCGAAGCCATCCGGAAGCTGGATGGCGACATCCGGCGCTACCTCTATGGCCTCTGTCTTCCCTTCGAGGCGGGCATTCATCTGTTGCCCATTCCGTTGATCGAGACGGTGGACGCCAAGCTGCGTGAGTTTCAGGCCAAGCGTCAGAAACTGGTCGACGTGTTTCTGGCCGCCTACCCAAGACTTTGCCAGGAGGCAGCAGTGCGCCTGCGCACTCTCTACAACCCGCTCGATTACCCGCCGGTCGACGACGTTCGGTCGGAATTCAGCGCCACGTGGCAGTACGTCAGTTATGGGGTGCCGGAACAACTGCGCGCGGTATCGCAGCGGATGTTCCAGGAAGAGCGGGACAAAGCAGCCGAGCGGATGGCGGAAGCCTACACCGAAGTGCGGCAGGTATTGCGGCAGGCGATGGTTGAGCTCGTGGCTCACCTGCGAGACCGGCTCATGGACCAGCCGGATGGCACGCCGCAGCGGTTGCGCGAGTCCACGGTGCAGAAGCTGCGAGAATTTCTCGACACGTTCGATTTTCGCAACGTGACGAACGACCAGGAATTGAAGGATCAGGTCGAGCGGGCGCGAGAGGTGCTGCTGGGAACGACTACGGACGCGATCCGCAATACGACAGACCTTCGGGCGAGGGTCCGGGAAGGCATGGCAGATATCGCCGCGCGATTGGAACCCTTGGTGTCGGACCGCGTAGGGCGGAAGTTCCGGTTCAATGAATGAAAGGGTTTGGCGCGGGCCGCGGAAGTTGGCGGCCGCGCCACCGGGCGGCACACGGTCTTGTTCGGCTGTGTGCCGCACGCGAAAAATGATGGACGACGGTCTTTCTGGAACGGGCGCCTCACGGTGAGCGAAAGGAATGTATGACGCGACTCATTGATCGCCGCACTCGGCTGGTGTTCGAGACGCCGCTGCTTATTGGCAAGCGGCCGCTCATTGCGGTCGTCGAGCCGTGGGGTTTGCACCTGCGAGAGAAAGGCCGCGCGCGGAGCTTGCCCATCACGTGGGCGCAGGTTTGGAATCGAGCCGCCATCATTGCCGCTGAACAGAAGCATGCGGAGCAGGATAGACGGAATTCAAGGAAGGGGAGAACCGTCAGCAAGGAGAAAAATCAGTGAGCGTAAATCGCGTAATCCTGTTGGGCCGTCTGGGCAAAGACCCTGAGTTGAAATATTCCGCGTCTGGGATCCCCGTCTGCAGGTTCTCGCTGGCTACGAACGAAACTTTCAAGAACAAGGCGGGAGAGCGCCAGGAGCACACAGAGTGGCATTCGGTGGTTTGTTTCGGAAAATTGGCGGAAGTGTGCGGGCAGTATCTCTGTAAAGCGAAGCTTTGCTACATCGAAGGGTCGATTCGCTGCCGGAAATGGCAGGATCAAAACGGAGAGGAAAACAAATCGTTCGACATCATTGCCACCCAAATGCGGATGCTGTCCTCGTCTTCAAACAGCAACGGCGCGAAATCGCAGACTAAAGGCTCCCAAGCTGTGCCGAAATCCGAGGCTCCCAAATCAACTGCAACGGCGCCAGAGTCGGATAATCCCTTCGAGCAAGAGGGCATCACGGACCAGGACATACCGTTTTAGGGTGTTCTCGGGGTGTCCACTCCGCTGTGCACGCTTACCCTCGCACAGTTGGGTTCCGGGAACAGATCAGTGGGCATGACGCGCCGTGACGCTTTCCCGTCTCAAGCTTGTGGCCTACACCCCGCGTGGCGTACTTGTACGTTTGCCTGTGCTCGCCTGGCATTTGTGCGTCAACTGTGTACCCAAATGGACGCGGCGGGGCAAGCCAAATCTGGTCGGGACCCGTCAGACGGAGATGGCGGGACGCAAGAATCCAAACGAAAGGAGACAAAGATGCCTGACGATCTTGAGCGCGTCATGGCCGAGTTCGCGGAGCGAGAGAAGCAAGAGATGAAGGCGGCCAAGGCTGCTTTACTTGCTCTCAACGAACGGCTCCGCGCCGCCGGAGTCAGCGTGGTTTGCGCGCTCTTTAACGGCTACGGAGACGAAGGAACGATTGAAAAGATCGAATTTCTCAATGCCGAGGGACACCCCGTGCCCACGATGCGGGCTGAGCAGTTCCCGAAAATCGCGGAGAACTTCTACACCCTTCTGCCCGGGGGTTACGACCAAAACGAAGGCAGTTCGGGAATGGTGCGGCTGGACGTCGAGCAGGGCCGTATCACGGTTGATGTCGACTGGAACGTCAGCACGACCGAAAATGAGAACTACGAGGTTTAGCCATGGCGCCTCCCATCTGGCATGCCGAATCCTCGGCCCGCAAATTCGGAGGTAGGGCTGAGG
>JBOGJX010000248.1:0-6562 GCA_050745285.1 Terriglobia bacterium | reverse complement strand
TCCGATGGCACGCCGGTAGCGAATTTCTGGTACGACAGCGGCTCGGCGTGCTTCGCCGGTTGGTGCCTGTGGAACCAACTGGCCAACACCAAGGGGAGGCTCTCGGCGACGTGTACCAGCAACGCCCCGGCAACCTGCTCCGGCGGTAATTCGGGCACAGTTTACAGTTATGATTCCATGGGCCGCATTCTGAACTACTGGCAGGCGACTCCGTACAACGAGGGCAGTTCGGCCTGGCAGATGACCTACAATTACGACCTGGCCGGAGACGTTACAAGCTGGACGCATCCGGCGGGGTTCGCCATCACCAATTCCATCAACGCAGCCCAGCAGATCACCCAGATTCAAAGCTCGCTGGTGGATTCAACCCACTCGCAGTATCTGGCGCAGAATATCACGTATACTCCCTGGGGCGCCGAGCAAACGCTGGAAAACGGCTGCGCGGGCAGCGGGTGCACGAACATCGTGGAGACTTACGCCTATAATAATCGCTTGCAACCGGCGATGATTGAATTGGGGACGCCGTCGAATGCATCAGCCGATTACTGTTTCGTTTATAATTACTATTCGAGTTTGGGCAACGCAACAAGCTGTGCGGCGCCGTCGCAAGGCGCAGGCGACAACGGCAACGTGATGGGTTATCTTTATCAGAATGTGAATCCGAGCTTCTCCCACACAGCGGCCTACCAATATGACTCGCTGAACCGGCTTGGTAGCGCCGTGGCCGCAGGCAGTTTGACCTACAACTTGGCTTATTACTACGATCAGTACGGCAACATGACGTGCACGGTCAACGGACAGACGAACGGCCTGTGCCCGGCCTACGGCTTCAATCCCGCCAACAATCGGATCACGAATTCGGGCTATACCTACGACGCCGCCGGGGATTTAACCGCCGATGGTACACATACGTACCAATGGGATGCCGAGGGGCGGTTTGCAAGCGAGGACGGAGGCGCGACGGAGGTTCGCACGTACAACGCATTGGGAGAGCGGGCGAGAATCGTTTCGCAGGGCACGCCGCTCGACCTTTTCTCCGACCCAGCCGGGAAACCCCTGGGGCTGAGCGGGTCCTACTCGCTGATGTGGCCGCTGCCGGGACATGCTGGGGACATCTACTATCAGGGATATGACGCGGAGTTTTTTCATGCCAACGGCCTGGGTTCGACGGTGATGGAGAGCAATGCCGCCGGGACGATAAGCGAACACCTAATGTTTTATCCGTGGGGGCAGTTGTGGGCGGTGGCCGGAGGGGGAGGCTATAACTTCGCCTCAATTCCGTATCGAGACGTGGTGAGCAACCTGGATTTGGCGCGCTTCCGGGATTACTCTTTCGGTCAAGGCCGTTGGCTGTCGCCCGACCCGCTGGGCGGGGACATCACGAACCCGCAGTCCCTCAACCGCTACGCCTACGCCCTCAATAACCCCACCACCCTCACCGACCCAAGCGGCCTGGGGCCGTGCACGATAGATGGCCAGCCGGGGTTCTGCACCACGTCGACGGACGTGGGCCCAGGCGATCCCATGCTTGAGATGATCTGGCAGATGGATTCCTGCCTGGAATGGGACAACTGCGACGGGCTGACAAGCGGTCCTGACAGCGGCGGCGGTGGCGCGGTCAGCCCGCCGAAACCCGCACCCCCCAAGCCGAACATCATCACCTGGCCGCAACTGCAGAAGCTGGTGCACCAAAACAACGAATCGAATTTCTGCGACGACCTGATCGACTGCATCGTCTTTAAGGAGAGCACGGCCCCCGGCGGCTTCAACGCCAATGCAGTGCCTCCGGTCAATCCGAGCACAGGTGTGCCCGTAAGCTCCGCAACGGGACTGATGCAGATAACGCGGGGCGCGGCTGCGACTGACAACAACAACTATCCGCACGCACCGTCCGGCGCCGCGCTGTACAACGCGCTCTCTAACCCCGCCCTCAATATTTTCGTCGGCTCGGAATACCTTCAGATTCTGTCGGACGTATATGGTGGTCTCCGTAGTGGATTGAATCACTACGGAGGAACAGTGACCAGTGGGAGCTACGCGAACGATGTTCTGAACTGCGTGGAGCAACTCCAGCAAGGGAATTTCTATGCGGCGGAGGGGGCAGCGCATGGGCACCCCTAACCGCAAGGCCCGCGTGATTATCACAGTCGCGGGCGCTCTCTTCCTCGCGTGCGCGCGGCCCGTCCCGCTGCTTGGACAGAGCACAAAACAGCCTTCCCACACCTCGGGCAGTGCTTCCCCAGAGGGCTGGGGCCGCTCGCAGACCGTGGGCTGCCTTTACGTCCTTGAGTCGCCCCTGGGTGTGCCAAACCGCGTCGTGGTGAAAGAGAACCCCGCTGCTCCCCGGAGGCCACTTTTTGAGGTTTACTTTATCGGGGGCTGGCCGGACTCGCCCAGGACGCTGCTCGTCCGCCCCGAGGGGTACACTTTCGTCGACATGTTTCTCGTACCCGGACGGATACTAGTGACAGAATGGGCGGCCGGTGATCGGCCCGTTGTCCAGGCATTTCGTCTTGTCAAGGGTGGGGCCGAGGTAGTTTTCAACCAAGGGGCCCGAGCCGGTTTCGAGTTTTGGAACAATACGATTCTGCAGAGCAACGCCGCAATCGGACCTGATGGAAATTATCATACCACGACGACGCAGATCTGGGAGTGGAAGGGGCAGCAGTACCAATCGGTGGGGACTGTTCCGTACGCCGAGAGGTTGGGAGCACTCACCAGGCTGTCGCATGAGGCGGAAAATAAATGACGCCGGACCCGCTGGGCGGCGACATTACGAATCCGCAGTCCCTCAACCGCTACGCCTACGCCCTCAATAACCCCACGACGTTGACCGGGCCGTCGGGTTTAGGCAATCCTGATTGTAATAATCCCGAGTACGCGGCGTCTCACGCGGAGTGCCCAGCGCCGCCGCCCTGTGTGGCCGACGGGACCGAAGGCTGCATCCCGTATCCCATCGGCTACCCTGTGGGTGGCGGCGGTGGGGGCGGCATGACAACTGCGACCGCTGCCACGGCTCCGAGGAACGATTTCATTCACAACCCCCTGCCATGTCTAACGCCGAATCAACAAGGACTTTTGCAGAATTTCCTGCTTGGGGCTGCAGCCGCACTGCTTCACCTTCCTCCGTCGCAAGTGAAGCCGGCCACGGTAAAGCCGCTTTCAATTAGCGGTGGCGCGTTGAACGTCCAGATCGCGGTTGATCCGACGAAGGGTCTGTCCGTAAGTCCTGATATCATTGCGAACGCCGGTCGTTCGAACCCCGTCTTTGAGCCTCATGATCCTTTCGAGATACGCTCCGATGCGATAGTTCCCGTCGGACCCGGCACATCCGTTCACGTTGTCTTCAACACGACGACGAATGCTGCGGGACAGACCGTTATCAGTGATGCCAGAGTTCACGCGGATATTGGGAATCCCGATTCTGGGGCGGGCGGCGTGCTGCGCCACGTTCTCCTGGACTTCGCTGCCGCAAGCGTCTTTTCCGCAGCGCAGCAGGGCGTGCCGGGCGGCGTATCGGGCTGCCCTGTCAAATTTCAGTAGCACGAGGTCCGAATGCGCTACAGGAACTATGCCACGGGCCTCGCGATTGCTTTTCGCCGCATGGCACTATTAACTCCCGCCCTCGCACTCACCGCTTCCTATTGCTGCTCGAAGCCACCGGCGAAGCCCAGGCAGGCGTGGTCAATCACGACCAAGTATTCCTACGGCCCTATTTTGGAGGACGTGAGCCGCCGTGACATCCTATTACTCAATCAGATCGGCAGCAGCGGCACCGGACCGCAGTCATGGAACGTCCCGGATCCCAAGCTGCTACTCCGAACTCCGTCGGGGATTGAGCCTCTAGTAGTGATACCCCTGCCAGAGTGGCCAAAATATCAGTACGAGTTGCCTGAGGGAGTCGCCGAGCTTCTCCCAGGGCCCCTCGAATTCGTAGGCGATGGGGGCGATATAGTGGGAGTCCAAGGTCCATGGCTTGTACTGATTAGTGTCTCGAGCCGAAAAGAAATTCGCCGCGTGCTGGCATTGAAGGATCTGCGTGACTTTGAACAACCGAAGGTCCCCATCCCCGTTCTCAAAAGCCCCGCACCAGGGAAGTTGATCGATACAGGGAAAACCGAGATGGTCGCACAGGCCCCCCTGCCGCCGCTACTTGCCGTGAGCCCTGTGGGCGACCGCCTCGCCGTGGCCTACAATGGCCCAGCCAAGCACTGGATATTCGTGTACACGTCTGATCTCACCCGGCGACTGGCAAGCTGGCAGGTATCGAAAAGGGTTGAGGACCTGTGCTGGTCGAGAGACGGCAAGCTGTTCGGAGTTCTGTACCCCAACTCGTACACGCGAGATAACCCGAACAGAAAATTCGCCGGCCGGCACTCGCACATCGCTCTCGCTGGCGCTCAAAATATTTCCATATTTGACGCGATCTCGTGGAAAGAGCGCCTGGCATTCGCCACGGGGGGCTACGATGCGAAAGCGGTCTTCAGCCCTGACGGTAAACTGGTCTACGTGATTAGAGGCTGGCGCGATAGGACCGGCAAAGAAGACATCCGGGCATTCTCTACGGCCACGGGGAAATTGGAGCGAACGATTAAGGTGAAAGCGAAGGGCGTCCGCCACAACTTCGCTGTGTCGCCAGATGGCCGGCTAATTGCGGTCGAGTCCTACAGCGGTCTTGGCTTTCCGTTCATTTTCGATCAGCCGGAAGAATATCTGGATGTGAATGCGGGGTTCGTCATTTTGGATGCAGCCACTGGACGGCTACTCTTTCGTGCAAAACGGCGGACGTCAAGCGCCGGGTCTGGTTCTCTGCCGATATTCTTCACCGCAGACGGCCAGATGCTGATTGTGAATTTCGCGGGCTCCAATGAGGGCGACGCAGAGGGCCGCATCCTTGGCTACTCGCTGCCCGGTCCACATCGCTGAATGCCTCCTGCGCGCGTTCTAAAGAAGCCGTGAGCGTTCTCGGCAAGCCGAGCAATGCCCCCGGACGCAGATAGAACTCGAGCCCCTCAACGATCAAAACAGGCGCGTGAGGAAACGACGGACTTAACAGGCCGCTGAAAAACCAGGATCGAGCGGCGCAGTGGCGATTTTAAGTCGCCTCAAATCGAATGATTCCAATACCGGCGTGGCGGGATAAACCAGCCGCTCCACGCTGCGCCATCATTCCCGCGAAAGCGGGAATCCAAAAAAGGGACGTCCGATGCCGATTCTCACAGCGGCTTCATCTCAACCCTCAAAATATGGCAGTGTCCCATAGCGAACAATGCGGAAAGGGCCGGAGGCGCCGCTACGAGAGAGTAGGGGTGCTAGCCTGCTGCATGCTTGCATGGAGTGTTTGCACTCTCAACCTTACCGCTCAAACCCAGCCATTTTCTTCGAGTGCAGAATATCAGTCGATGCTCGCCGAGCTGCATCACAAACCTGTCCGTCCCAGCCGCATGAGCGCGGGCACGCTACTCGAAAGGCCCTCGCCGCCCGTCAGCGTTGAGGCCACCAAAACCGCCGCCGATTTGCGCCTGGAGACGGCATCTTGGCGGCTTGAGATCAGGAAGAACCCCTGGCAACTGGCTCTGACAAACACGCAGACGGGTCTCACATGGCAGTTAATGGATCGAGGCGGCGCGCCCGCAGGCGTCACTTGGACACGAGACGCTGACGACCACACGAAGGCAGCCACGCTGCGGCTCACCCAGATCCAGCGCATCGAAAGGCGCGGAAACACTTGGCAAATGCAGGTCAAGATCGGGGGTTCAACCGAAACCGCCACGCTAACCCTTACGGTCATCTCTCCAACTGTTATCCGTCTTTCCATTCGCGCGCCGCAACTTGGAGACAACGCGCGAATAGCGTTCAACTTTGCTGGGGCGGGACCCTTCTTCGGACTCGCGGGTGGCGCAGACATCGTATTGTGATGTCTGCGATGCGCGGGTGGCGCATACATGCCGCAGCTTGGCATGTGTGCGATCAAAGCCCTCGATCCATGGGAAGGATTGAGGCATCATCCAGAGAATAAAATCGGAAGCGGGTAGCCACGGTCAGCGCTTTCCTGACCGTGGGTTTCTATGCGCGGGGAAAAGGCCCACGGTCAATCACAAGACGCTTGACGGTGGCTACCAACTACCACCCGTTACGGCGGCCTGGAATCCGGCCGGTGACGTGACGAGCTGGACGCACCCGGCGGGATTCACGATCACGAACACGGTGAACACCGCGCAGCAGATCACGCAGATTCAAAGCTCGCTGGTGGATTCGACCCATCCACAATACTTGGCGCAAAATATCACCTATACGCCTTGGGGAGCGGAGAGCACTTTGGAAAACGGCTGCGCGGGCAGCGGCTGCACGAACACGCTGGAGACTTATGCATACAACAACCGGCTGCAACCGGTGATGATCGAGTTGGGGAACACCTCAAACCCCGCCGCCGACTATTGCCTGGTGTACAATGACTACGCGAGCCTGGGCAACGCCACGAGCTGCGCGGCGCCCGCGCAGGGCACAGGCGATAACGGCAGCGTGATGGGCATCTTCGATCAGGACAATGTGAATGGCTCAC
>JBOGJX010000247.1:0-2496 GCA_050745285.1 Terriglobia bacterium | reverse complement strand
GTCGATAACTCGTTCCGTTCAAGCTTGGTGAGTGAAGTCCAGACTGGCCTGGGAGCGGGATTGCTCGCGGTGCAGGGGCCGACAGACAGTTTCGTTGGCATCCCGCCGGTGGTCATTGATCCAGTGACGGGGCAAACCAACGCCAAGGGGCCGTTTACTGCGCGTAATGGCAATCCCGTTCCGCAGGCCGGGAAGTTCTACAACGGTCCAAACCTCGATCGTGGTCCCTCGGATTTGGCTTTAAACCACACGCTTTCTCTGGACGAAATCGCGCGGCTGCCCTGGAAATTCGAAATCAGCGGCATTTTCCGGGCGCAGAGCGGCTTCCACTTCACGGACGCTCTCCGCAAGCCAGTAGACGTTGATGGAGACGGCGTTTTCAACGGCGTGGACTTCCGCGCGGGCCGCAACCACTTTGAGGCCCCGCCCTACGTCAACCTCGATATGCGTTTTTCCAGGTGGTTCAGCATTGGAGAAAAAGTTCGCGTTCAAACCCTGTTTGAGTTTTTCAATCTGCTCAATCGAGCAAACCCCGCGGCGGTGGAACAATTCCAGTCAATGCCTACACCGCTGGGCAAACCGCTGCAAGCCCTCCCTGGGCGCGAAGGACAAGTGGGGTTGCGCATTGAGTTCTAGCCAGAGTGTGTACACGCAGAGACTCACGCATGGATTCAATCTCGGGGTGGTGTTCGCGGGCGTCTTCTGCGCGCTTGCGGGAGGTTACTTGATTGGGGCTCGCCAGACAAGCCCAGACGCCAACGCGCCACAGAAGACTTACGCCCTGACGATCAACCTTTTTGGCCACACATTGAATCTTCACCTTACCGTAGGGTTGCTGGGCCTTGCCGTAATCTTCATTTTAACGATGTTGCTCGCGGCATCGGTTCTTCTCACGATCGTTGCGTACCAACGGAGAAGGCGGGTCGAAGCGGCTAACCGGGAATTGGAAATCGAAATGAAAGAGCGCAGGCGCGCAGAGAATGAAGTTAAAGAACTCAACGCGAGCTTGGAACAAAGGGTTGCCGAGCGCACGCTGCAGCTCCAGACAGCCAACAACGAGCTGGAGGCCTTCTGCTATTCTGTATCGCACGACCTGCGCGCGCCGCTGCGCGCCATCGATGGCTTTAGCGACGTGCTTCTTAAAGACTACCAGGACAAGCTCGATGAGCAAGGCCAGATCTACTTGCAGCGGGTTCGCAGCGCCGCCCAGCGAATGGCACAATTGATCGATGACCTGCTCAGCTTGTCGCGAGTGACGCGGTCGGAAATGCGAAGTGAGGAAGTTAACCTCACAGCCGCCGCGCGGGAGGTTGTGGCCGAACTCCGCGGGCTCGATCCGGGGCGGAATGTGGAAGTGATCATTGCGGAAGGGCTCGCCGCGCGGGGAGATCCACGGCTGCTCCGGCAGGTCAGCGAAAACCTTTTGGGAAACGCCTGGAAATACACCTCGAAGCAGCCGGCTGCCCGGATTGAAATGGGGGCTTGCAACGGCAAGGACGGAAAGCCGGTATATTTCGTGCAGGACAACGGGGCGGGATTCGATATGAAGTATGCAGACAAGCTGTTTGAAGTTTTTCAGCGTTTGCACAACGCCACGGAGTTCCCTGGTACAGGCGTGGGTCTCGCAACGGTTCAGCGCATCATCCGGCGGCACGGCGGGGAAGCATGGGCGAAGAGCGCCGTAGGCCAGGGCGCTACGTTCTACTTCACCGTTCCCTAAGCTGATGTCCTGTAACAGAAGTTCGGTGCACTATTCATGTCGAGCATGTTAAGGCCCTCACCCACCGCTGCGCGGCGGAGGATGCGGATATTGCGAGGAGGCAATCCATGAGAGACAAGTCTATTCTACTGGTGGAAGACAACGCGGACGACGAGGCTCTAACCCTTCGCGCTTTCAAGATCAATAATATTACGAACTCAATTGCCGTCGTGCGCGACGGCGCTGAGGCTTTGGATTATTTCTTTGGCGAAGGTGTTCACGCCGGGCGCGACTTAACCGTGATGCCCACCCTTGTCCTCCTTGACCTGCACCTGCCTAAGATTGACGGGCTCGAGGTATTGAGGCGCCTGCGCGCGGATCCCCGCACGAAACGGGTCCCCGTCATCATCCTGACGACGTCCCACGAGCAGGAGGAGGTATTTACGGCCTACGAGATCGGCTGCAACAGTTATGTCCGCAAGCCCGTGGAGTCTCGGCAGTTCCACGAGGCCGTGAGCCATCTCGGCCTTTTCTGGCTGATCCATAATGTGCCGCCTCCAGCGTGAGCATGAAGCGGCGCTACAAGTTCTGATTGCCACTGTAATCCTCAATAAAAACGGCCGGGAAACTCGACGCGGCCGGCCCACCCTAAAAAACTTTGTTCCTGCTGTCGATTTCCTGCATGTTGAACGTCGTACAGGTGGCGGAAGAAAAGCCAAATGCGCGGGGCCGGAAGCCATTAGCTGGTAATGTAGACTTGCAGCGATCTGTGGCTTTTGACTCGATGCCCCACGGCG
>JBOGJX010000246.1:0-3298 GCA_050745285.1 Terriglobia bacterium | reverse complement strand
CTCCAAGGCCCCCGGCGAGCGCAATCGACTGCCCTAAAAATTGTCTTCGTCGCATAATGTCCACTCCTAACTCCCCCAAACTATCGTTCATATCTCGAAGAGCTGTCCTGTACGGGCGCGGACCTCGAACCCCCATAAAACGGGTCGTATTGGTATATCACAATAGAAGTACAGTTAAAAGTTAAAATATTATGCTCGCTATTGCGTTAGGGCCGACAGCTTGACACGGCGGGGTAACGCATCGTATGTTGACCCTCTAAGATAATGCGCTCTGCGCCTTTTCCTGGATGACTGTGGAAGCAAGGACTCATGATGGACAATAACCATATGCTGCGATTGCGCCGAAATTATGCCCAAGCCTGAAGGCAGCGCCAAATCGAGAAAACTGCGGGGGCGGGCCAACGCCAGCCTTGCTGATCAGGCATATCAGTTAACCCTCGACCAGATCCTCCGGGGAACCCTTTCACTCGGAGCGGTGGTCTCCCGGCGGAGCTTAGCAAGGCAATTTGGGATGAGTTTCGTTCCGGTGGCCGAAGCGCTCCAGCGTCTTGAAATCGACGGTTTGCTGGAGAGCCGGCCCCGCGCGGGCACAAGGGTTCGAATTCCGACGGCGGATGAGATCCACGGACGGTTCGAGATAAGGGAAGCCCTCGAGTGCCAATCCGCCCGGCTGTGCGCCGAACGAAGCACCTTCCAGGAACAACTTGATCTGAAGCGGGCGGCTGGGCACGTGGATACGCTGTTTGCCCGGATTGCTTCCGAAAACGTGGACAGGGAATTTTTCTTTGCGGTGCAGAAGTTTCATATCGACCTGCACATGAAGATCGCAATGTACGCCCGTTCTGAAGCCCTGCGCGCGGCGATCGAGAAGAGCCACGTGCTGGTCTTCAACGGGTTGTACGACGTGGCATCAGGGCCGCATGTTCTCCCGCCGGGTTTTCACCAACGGCTGATCGAATCGATTATCACGGGTCAGGCGCAAACGGCGGAAGCAGCGATGCGGGAACACGTTCGTTTTGGTCTTGACGGCGTGTTGAAGGCGATCGGTCCCAGTCACAACCGTAGCTGGCGTCTGAAGCATTGAAAGCGCTGGATGACTATCGCTCGCAGGCGGGATCGAATCGGAGGCGGGTTACTTCCGGCGGAACCACTGGGTGCCGGTGCCGCAGGCGGCGGAGTTGGCGGATATGAACCGGCGACTGGCGGCAGCATGCCGTCAGGATGAGCAGCGCACGATCAGCGGCCGGAGTCAGAGTGTCGGGGCGGCGCTGATCGTGGAACGCGAACACTTGTTACCGCTGGCCAGTGAAGGCATAGACCTGGCGCAGACAAGTTTTCCGACGGTGAACGGTCTGGGATGCGTGAAGGTGCGGACCAATTCGTATTCGGCGCCGTTGGCGGCGGGAACCCAGGTCCACGCCAAAGCTTACACCAGCCGGGTGGAATTATGGCACGAGGGAAACTGCGTGGCTCGCCACACGCGTTGCTACGGGCGGCAGGGACTTCAATTTTCTCGCGGATCAGGACATCGACACAGCGGGAGAAGATGACCTTGGGTTTGATCTGGGAGCGTACCAGACGCGCGATTTCTTCGGCAAGGAGGAGGCGGCCGTGAGGGCAAGCCCGCGAAGGCGAATACCGAATCATCTTTCATTCCGATGTTGAACGGGCGTTTTACCTTGCCGTTTTTCTTCCACTCGTAAAAGGAGTCTGCAGGAATGAGGCAACGGCGCCTCGCAAAGCTTTACTTGAAGGCGGGCTTTTGCATCACCGTTTCGCTGCGGGCGTTTATCATTTTGTATCCGACAGACACATCCTTAGCCCAAAACGGCACAAGCCCCCAGCGAACCATGCTCAATA
Source organism: Terriglobia bacterium (assembly GCA_050745285.1). Taxonomy (GTDB): domain Bacteria; phylum Acidobacteriota; class Terriglobia; order UBA7540; family UBA7540; genus RH2-MAG17b. Next base: position 1,438 of record JBOGJX010000246.1, on the reverse strand, counting down.
TTCTGAGTCCATCGATTTGCCGCACAATCGGGACGGGCTGCGAAGGCGCGATGTTGTAGCGAGGGCGCAACTCTACCTCTGGATCATCGAGCCCTAACCGCTCTCGGAGGCGGTCAACCGCTGTAAGCCTGTAGCGTCCGCACATGATGCAATCTTACCCTCGCATGTCCGCTCCAGCGCCATATCGGTTACCCATTGAGGGGAACTCACCGCACGCCTGAGCGTCGGCCGCCTTCATTCTCCAATAATCTTGATGAGTACTCGCTTGCGCCGGCAGCCGTCGAATTCGCCGTAGAAGACCTGCTCCCACGGGCCAAAGTCGAGCTTGCCGTCGGTGACGGCGATCACCACTTCTCGCCCCATGACTTGGCGTTTACAGTGGGCGTCTCCGTTTTCTTCTCCCGAGAGATTATGGCGGTAACGCGTGAGCGGCTCGTGTGGCGCCAGTTCCTCCAGCCAGCGTTCGAAATCCTCGTGTAGACCGGCCTCATCATCATTGATGAAAACGCTGGCCGTGATATGCATCGCGTTGACGAGGCAGAAGCCCTCGCGTATACCGCTTTTTCGAACCACGTTTGACGTGATGTTGACGAAAGCCAGCCGCCTCGGCAGTTCAAACCACAGCTCTTGACGATAAGATTTCATCCGCTTTTCTCCACACCCGGCGTCATCGGCCGCATTCTGCCGGAAGGGGCTACACCGGCTAAAACTCAGCTCGGCTCTGCTAAACTCGGGACGTAATCAACCTCCCCTCCGTCCGTCAGAACCGGCGGCGATTGGCACGGCTCACCTTTTTCAGGTGCTGCCGAAGCCGGCGTTGCCGACGTCGAAAGCGACCACGTTGCCGCAGGTGGAGCCTCAGAGCACTCGGGAACCATCGTCCTTGCGGCCGATCACGCTTGAGATATCCTGTAAGATCATGCCGTTCCTTCTGCGAAAGAACGAGCGGCTTCGCCACACAGGTTGCGGTACCAACCCGCCGACGCCACATACTGACGGTACTCCGTGTGCCAATCTCGCGGTAAAAAATCTGACCTCCCGGCGATAATGACTCCGGCAATCGGGTTAAACGTTCACTTGGGAGCGAGCCGCGCCACAAGCGCTTCTTCAGATCCACAAACCTCAACGCGTCCTTTCACGCTGATCCCGGCAACCCAATAAACGGCATCATACCCTCGTGATCTTCCGGTTCAAGCCAACGGCAATCCACGCACTTGGCCACACGCTTGATTGCAGTTCTCCTCTACCACACCGCTGTCTCGAACCCCCGTAGTGAACCCCTGAAAGCAAGACAGAATTAGGCGGCAACGTGGGTGATGTGCGCGGCCGCGAACTCGTCGGGTGTTCGATAATCCAAGGCGGAATGAATCCGCTGCTGGTTGTAGTAATTCACGTAAGTTTCCAAAGCGGCATGCGCTTCGGCAAAAGTCTCATAAGC
>JBOGJX010000245.1:0-5268 GCA_050745285.1 Terriglobia bacterium | reverse complement strand
GATATAATCCGGGTCCCTTTCGCAAAAGGAATGGCGCAGGCACTACGATCAATCTGCCGGGTGCGCGAGACGTAATTTTGAAGCTAAAGATTCCTTCCAACCGATGCGCGGAGAGCCATTTGGATGTAAGATACATACCGTTCAATGGCTTCCATTTCCATTTGTCGGCTAAATATCTAATAATCCGGGACTTGTAGGGAGAAATAGGTCCATGCTCGCTATGAGGCGGCCGTCTCTTTGCAGGATGCTGAAAAACCCCTATGTATATGCAAAGGGCGTAGCGGCGATTTTACATCGCCACCAGTCAAGTATTTCAGCGTGTCAATGGCGGCATAAAGCCGCCGATACACGTTTTTTAGCAACCGTTAGAAAGACCTTGATGAATTTTAACGTAAGCCCGAAGATGAAGAAGAGAGTCGCGATGGCGGACTTGAGCCAAATACGGCTTCGCCACCCTCTTGCTTAAAACATCAGGACTCGATACCATAAGCCCAATCTTAGCAAAACGAGGTGAGATATGAGCACAATGCCGTTTACCAATCCCCCGGAGATGAACGGGCCGGTTCAACTCGGATCTAAGGAAGAAGTCATCCGCCAGCGCCTGGAAGAGGAACGCGCGCGGCTGGAGAGGGAGGCGGGGGTTGAAAAGCGCGCCAAGACTCCGTTCCATCGCCCCGTGGAGAATCCCTTCACGCGCTCGCAGCGCGACAACACAACCATCCTTTTTGGCGGACTAACCTGGAAGCACGAGAAGCTCGTGCACGGGGCGCTCGAGAGCCTGGGATACAAGTGCGAAGCTCTGCCCGTGCCTAACAAGAAAGCCTTCCAACTCGGCAAAGAATATGGGAACAACGGCCAATGCAACCCCACCTACTTCACCGTCGGCAACCTTGTGGAATACGTTCAGAACCTCGAAGAAAAGGGGCTGAGCAAGAAGGAGATTATTGACCGCTACGTTTTCTTCACCGCGGGCGCGTGCGGCCCCTGCCGCTTCGGCATGTACGAGGCAGAGTACCGCCTGGCGCTGCGCAACGCCGGGTTTGACGGATTCCGCGTGCTGCTGTTTCAGCAAGGCGGCGGCTTGAATCAGGCGGAGGCTGCAGCCGGCCTCGAGATGAACCTTGATTTCTTCCTGGGCATCCTGAACGCGCTCAACATTGGCGACGTGATGAACGACGTGGCCTATCAGATCCGCCCCTACGAAGTAAATGCCGGGGAGACCGACCGCGTACTCGATGAGTGCATGGACTTGCTTCAGGAAGTGATGCGCCGCAAGCAGCCCTACACGCTCGAAGGCAAGCTGGGCTCCATGCTGAAAAATACATCGTTCTCGGGCACCGCCCAGCTATTGGGCAAGTTCCTCAACCAGCTTTACGGCGATGATTACACGGTAGCGCTGGAAGAAGTGCGCGACCGCATGAACGCTATTCCCATCGACCGGACGCGCGTGAAGCCGCTGGTGAAGGTGACCGGCGAGTTCTGGGCGCAAACCACCGAAGGCGACGGGAACTTCAACATGTTCAGATTCCTGGAGAAGGAAGGCGCGCAGGTGCTTGTCGAGCCGATCGGCACGTGGATCATGTACATGATCCATCAGGCCAAGCAGAAGATTAAGGATGAGAAGGGCCTTGAGCTGATCGCTAACCGCACCTCCAAGTGGAACCTGGCCAAAGTGTTTGGCAGCAACCTGAATACAAAGCAGAAGCTCGCCAAGCTCGGTTTTGCCGAAGTGATTTTCAAGCGCGAATACAATCGCCTGATCGAAGCGCTCGGATCCCTTGCCCATCATCTGACCGACCAATACGAGATGCAGCGCCTCGGCCATCCCTTCTACAACTCCCGCGCGGGCGGCGGCGAGGGCCACCTGGAAGTGGCAAAGAATATCTACTACTCGAACAAAGACCTTTGCCACATGGTGCTGAGCTTAAAGCCTTTCGGCTGCATGCCGTCAACGCAGTCGGATGGCGCGCAATCCGCCGTGGTTTCCCAATACAAGGACATGATTTTCCTGCCCATCGAAACCTCTGGCGAAGGCGACGTCAACGCCCACAGCCGCGTTCAGATGGCTCTCGGCGAAGCCAAAGTACGCGCGAAGAATGAGATGAAGACCGCCCTCGGGGAAACCGGATACACACTCGAAGAGATTCAGGATTTCGTCAAGGATCACCCCGAGATGCAGCAACCCATGTATCAGTTCGGCCATCGCAAGGGTGTGATCAGCGTGGCCGCCAACTTCGTGCTACACGCCTCTGAACGCATGAAGGCGGAAATGCGTGAAGCGGTGGCGGTGGGGTAATCGGGTAGCCACGGTCAGTCCCTCACTGACCGTGGGCTTTCCTCGTAAACAACCTCATGGTCAATCGAAGGTGATTGACCATGACTGTCATTCGTGAAAGGAGGCCGTCATGGCAGGAAAAGTGAAGGCAGTTCCCGAGGGGATGCACACAATCACCCCGCATCTGGTGGTGGGTGAAGCGTCAAAGGCTATCGAGTTTTATAAGAAGGCTTTTGGGGCCCAGGTTAAGGGTGTTCACCAAATGCCTGACGGCAAGGTGGCTCACGCCGAGATCGTAATTGGCGACTCGAAGGTCTTTATGTCTGACGAGTTTCCTGAGATGGGGAGCAAAGGGCCGCAGACGCTCGGCGGCACCGCCGTGGTTCTCAACGTTTACGTGGAAAACGTGGACGAACTGTTTAGCCAGGCGGTCGCATCAGGAGCGACGGTCGTCATGCCTCTGGCGAACCAGTTTTGGGGCGACCGTTACGGATTGCTCGAAGATCCATTCGGCCACCGGTGGGCGCTCGCGGCGCACGTCGAAGACGTGGCGCCTGACGAGATGGAGCGGCGCAGCAAGGCGGCATTCGCCCAGATGGCCGGCAAGGCAAATGCGTAGCGCCCATGAGCGGCATAGTTCCGTTCGCATACGTCGCAAACGGCGCAATGTATGCGCCACCCATTGAGCGCTGTCATTCCCGCGGAAGCGGGAATCCAGCCGTTGGCAACAGATTCTGTATGTGGATTCCCGCTTTCGCGGGAATGACGTTTTTCCTGGCGTTACGCAGCATGAACGCAGGTTGGCGCCACTTTTTCAGTCTGAACGGGAGGTAAGCCATGTGGGGAAAAGCCAAGCCGGTTCCGGATGGGTTCCACCGGGTTACTCCCAGCCTCGTGGTTCAGGATGCAACGCGCGCCATGGACTTCTACAAGCAGGCCTTTGGCGCCGAGGTAAAGAGCGTGCACCACGTCGAAGGCGGCAAGGTCGCACACGCCGACCTTCTGATTGGCGATTCCATGCTGATGTTGAGTGATGAGTTTCCCGGCGCAGGCTGCCAAGCGCCGCAGGCAGGAAGCAGCGGCAGCGTCATACTCCACATTTACGTCGAAAACGCCGACGAAACGTTCAACCGCGCTGTTTCCGCCGGAGCCACCGCGACCATGCCCATGGCGGATGCCTTCTGGGGTGACCGTTACGGCCAACTCAAGGACCCCTTCGGGCATACGTGGTCCGTGGCGGCCCGCAAAGAGGATCTTTCCTCGAAGGAAATCGAGAAGCGCGGCAAAGATGCGTTTGCTAAGATGGCCGGCAAGTAGCCACGGCACGCGGTTCGTGCCGTGGGCTTTTGTCCGGAATCAAGAACCCACGGCACAAGAACCGTGCTGTGGCTACCAAATCTGTGGATACCCCCGGAAGCGAGGAATCATGAATATTCCCAGCCCCAAAGAGTTGATGGTTGGTTTGGATGTGGGATCGACCACGGTCAAGTCCGTGGTGGTCAATCGCGGCAGCCAGGAGATTCTCTGGAGCGATTACCAGCGGCATGACACCAAGCAGCCTGAGAAGTGCTTGGAATTCCTCAAGCGCATGGAAGCTGACACGGGGATCAAGGCGGGCGAAACGCGCATCTTCATCACCGGATCAGGAGGTGGGGGCGTCGCCGGGCAGATTGGCGCAAAATTTGTGCAAGAAGTGAACGCGGTCTCGCTTGCGGTTGAGCACCTCTACCCTGAGTGCGGCTCGGTCATCGAATTGGGCGGGCAAGACGCCAAGATCATTATCTTCAAGGAAGACCCCGAGACGGGCCGCAAGAAGAAAATCCCTTCCATGAACGACAAGTGCGCCGGGGGCACGGGCGCTGTCATTGACAAAATCAACGCCAAGCTGCGCATCCCCGCCGACCAACTCTGCCAGATGGGCTATTTCGGGATGAAGCTGCATCCGGTGGCCGGCAAGTGCGGCGTCTTCGCGGAAACAGACGTGAACGGCCTGCAAAAGAGCGGCGTGCCGCCCAACGAATTGATGGCCTCGCTCTTTGAAGCCATCATCCAGCAGAACCTGGCCGTGCTGACGCGCGGAAACACGCTGCGGCCCGTGGTGCTGCTCCTGGGCGGCCCCAACACTTATATCACCGGAATGAGGGATTGCTGGAAGCACAACATTCCGAAAGTTTGGGAAGAGCGCAACTTCCCGCTGCCCGAGGGCAAAGACCCGAAGGACCTCATCATGGTTCCCGAGAATGCCCAATATTTCGCGGCGCTCGGCTGCGTGCGCTACGGCATGGATGAGGATGAGGACATCGGCATTTATCAGGGTTATGAAAAGCTCGAATGGTACATGAACGTTGGGCGCCTTGAAGAAAAGAAGAAGCGGGGCGGCAGCGGCCTTTACAAAAGCGAGGATGAGCTTTCTGCGTTCAAGGATCGCTACCGGCCCAAGAAGTTTGTGCCGCGCACGTTCCAGCCCGGCGAGCACGTCGAGGCCTTCATGGGAATCGACGGCGGATCCACTTCCACCAAAGCCGTCCTGGTCAATCATCAGGGCGAAGTGATGGTGAAGTGCTACCAGCTTTCCAAGGGGAATCCGCTGGAAGACACCAAGGAAATGTTTGCCAACCTGCGCACGCAGGTCGAATCGCAGGGCGCGACGGTTGAGCTGCTCGGCGTGGGCTCGACGGGATACGCCAAGGATATTTTGAAAGATGTCTTGCAGGCCGACGTTGCCATCGTTGAAACCGTGGCGCACACGGAGGCAGCCCTGCATTTTTACCCGGATGCGGACGTCATTTGCGACGTGGGCGGCCAGGACATCAAACTCATCATCCTGCAGGACGGCCGCGTAAAAGATTTCAAGCTCAACACGCAATGCTCGGCCGGCAACGGCTACTTTTTGCAATCCACCTGCGTGGGCTTCGGGCACGACGTGATGGACTACGCCGACCTCGCGTTCAGCGCCAAGGCGATGCCCATGTTCGGCTATGGCTGCGCCGTCT
>JBOGJX010000244.1:0-5905 GCA_050745285.1 Terriglobia bacterium | reverse complement strand
AGCGCGAACCCTGAATGATCCCGGCTTGAAGCAATTCATTGTACAAAGCATGGGGCGCCCGATCGCATGGCCACCCAAGACCTGGGACCTGCGCTTGCTGACGCTCGCGGCGTTCTACTTTAATCCGGACCTTGAAACGGCGCGCGCTCAGGCTGCCACCGCCCAGGCAGCGATTATTACCGCAAAAATGCGGCCAAATCCAACGCTGAGCGTTGCGCCCGGCTTTCCCAGCCCATATCTTTTCGATCTGGGTTTCGCGATTCCGGTGGTGACCGCCGGTAAACGTAAGTACCAGATAGAGGCAGCAAGAAATCTGACTGAGGCCGCACGGTTGAACCTGGCCCAGACGGTCTGGACCGTGCGCAGCGGCGTGCGCGCTGCGCTACTCAACGTCATGATAGCTGAGCGCAGTCAAAAACTGTGGCGAGCCCAGGAGCGGCTGCAATCGGAGCGTGTTACCCGGCTTGCGGGGCAACTCAAGAGCGGCGAGATTGCGCGACCCGCCGTCGACTCGGCGCGGGTGGATCTCCTCAACAGCCAGCTTGCCACCCGCGCCGCTGAAGGCCGCGTCACACAGACGAGGGCTGCGCTGGCCGCGGCCATCGGCATTCCGCTCGCGGGCTTAACGAATGCGCGGTTCGACTGGCCAGAATTCGATCAGCTTCCGCCGCCGGCCTCTCTCTCAGCTATGCAAGTCCAGCGCGCTGCCATTTTGAATCGCCTGGACGTGCGTCAAGCCCTCGCCCAATATAGCGCCGCAGAAGCCGCCTTGCAGCTTCAAATCGCGAGACAAAAGCCAGATTTCAATATCGGCCCTGGCTATCAGTTTGAGGAAGGTCACAGCTTCTTCCTACCAGCATTGTCTGTGACGCTGCCGATCTTTAACAGAAACCAGGGACCCATCGCCGAGGCCGAGGCGCGGCGCAAGCAGGCTGCGGACAATCTGCTGGCGACGCAAGCGCGGGTGATTGCCGAAAGCGAGCAGGCCTTGGCACAGTATCGATCAGCTTACGCTCAGCTTCACGATGCGCAGCAGGCGCTGGCGAATCTGCGCAATGTGCAGGAGCCGATGTCCCGGCAACAGGTAGCAATTGGCGAGGTGGACTGGATGTCACTCAACACAGTCCTTCTGCAAGGCTCAGCGGCAGCCCAGGCGTGGCTGAATTCGATTTTCCAGGCGCAAGCCGCGCTGGGCAAGCTCGAAGCCGCCGTGCAGAAACCGCTGGCGCCGGAGGATGAAACACCGTTGGTGCTTCGCGGGCCAGCGAAGTGATAAGAGACAAGTGGCAAGTGACGAGTGACAAGTGATAAGCAAACAACCAGTCACCGGTACGCGATTGTGTGTACAAACGCGGAATTCCATCTCTTGCTGAAGTCTGATGGCTCATGGCTGAGGGCTTGCTCGTCTCTCGTCACTTGTCACTTGTCACTTGTCACTGCAATTTGGAGGAAACCATGAAAGCTCTGAAATGGCTGTTGGGTATCGCTCTTGTGATTGTCGCGGCGTCCGTGTTGTTGCGGACTTTCGCCCAGGCGCACAAGGATCCTCCGGACCAGGACGACGAAGATCAGGCGGAGTCTGTTCAGACCCCTTCCCGAGTCTCCGTGATCAACGGGCAGACGGTTGTCACGCTCAACGACGCCACGCAGAAGCGCATCGGAATTGCCACTCAAGCGCTTCGTGCGCTGGAGACACGGCAACAGACAACCGCCCCGGCCACCATTCTGCCCACGCAGGATTTGGTCACGCTGCGCAACGCCTTGATTGCCGCGCAGGCCCAGGTTGAGAAGGCGCAGGTGAGCGTCGATGTTTCCAAAAAAGAATATGAGAGGCTGAGGACGCTCTATCAGGAAAATCAGAATGCCTCCGAGAAATCAGTCCAAGCTGCCGAAGCCACTCTTCGTATGAACCGCTCAACCCTTCAGGCCGCGCAGCAGGAACTGGAGGTGCAGAAGACGGCGGCGGTTCAGAGCTGGGGCGTTGTGGTCGGCAATTGGGTGGCGAATAATGCGCCGGCCCTCAGCCGCGTCCTGAACCAGCAGGAGTTATTGGTGCAGGTGACGGTTCCGCCCGGAAGCGCCTTCGCTGCGCCTCGAACGGTGGAGCTTTCCGCTCCTGGCGGACGCCTGGTTCGAGCGAGGTACATTTCATCTTTCCCGCGAGTAGACCCGCGCATTCAAGGGATCAGCCTTCTCTACGCGGTCCGCTCGCGCCCCGGCCTCGCGCCCGGCCTGAACCTGATCGCGCACCTTCCAGTAGGGCGGCGATTGAAGGGCGTCCTCGTGCCACGCGCTGCCATCGTGTGGTGGCAAGGGCAAGCGTGGGCCTACGAGCAAACTTCCTCCACTCGATTTACTCGCGAGCCGGTTTCAACGGCAACGCCGCTCGAAGCTGGATATTTCGAAGCGGCTGGATTTGCGCCTGGAAACAAGGTGGTAATCCAAGGCGCTCAGGCGCTGCTTTCCGAGGAATTCCGATCACAAATTCAACCGGAGGATTAACTGCGAGCATTGCTCCAGGAGTTGCGGCTCTGCCGCTCGCTGTGCGGAATGGCTTTGCCATTCCGAGGCTGCGTTCTTCATGTTTTCAGGTCCGGCCGGGCTGTGCCCGGCCGGACCTGAAAGAGAGTTGGGGCTTGCGGTCGGGAAGCCATAGGCTTCCCGCACAGCAGGCGGCGCAGCCGCAGGGCGAGATCCAATGCCAGCCGGCGGCGAGGAAGCCGCCGCTACAACGACCATGCTGAAATCCATCGTTCATTTTTCGTTGCGTTTCCGGGGCATCGTCATCGCGCTGGCGTGCGCCGTGCTTGTCTACGGCGTCTACTCACTCCCTACCGCGCGCTATGACGTTTTCCCAGAGTTTGCTCCTCCCCAAGTCTCGATCCAGACCGAGGCGCCGGGTCTTGCTCCGGAGCAGGTCGAGGTCCTGGTTACCACACCCATCGAAAACGCTATCGTTGGCGTGCCCGGCATTGAGTCCATCCGTTCGGGATCCATTCAGGGATTATCCGTGATTACGGTCATCTTCCGCGCCAGCAGTAATATTTACCGCGACCGGCAGGTGGTGGCAGAATACCTTGCGACGGTGGCCGGGCAATTGCCGGCGGGAATCACACCTGTGATGACGCCGCTCACTTCTTCCACCAGCACCGTTCTGGAAGTAGGCCTCACATCCAAGACACAATCCCTCATGGATTTGAAGACGGTTGCTGATTGGGTGGTGAAGCGCCGCCTCCTGGCGGTGCCCGGCGTGGCCAAGATTGCGGTGTTTGGAGAGAAAACGCGGCAACTTCAGATTCAATTCGATCCCCGGCGGCTGATCCAGCACGACGTCACGGTGAGTGACGTTATCGCCGCGGCGCGGCGCGCCACAGGCATTCGCGGCGCCGGATTCATCACTACGACCAATCAGCGCGTTATTCTACAAAGCAGCGGCCAGTCACTCACCCCGGCGGAAATGGCCCGAACCGTCCTGGTGCATCAGAACGGAGCCAACCTCACCCTGGGCGATGTTTGCAATCTGGTGAACGCGCCGGCGCCAGCCATCGGCGCGGCCACGATCATGGGCCAGCCCGCGGTCATCTTGATGGTTTCTTCGCAGTACGGCGCGAACACCATCCAGGTGACGCAACGCCTCGATCGATCGCTGGCGGAGTTGCAACCTGCCTTGATGGCGCAGGGAATTAATCTGGATACGAATATCTTCCGGCCCGCTTCCTTCATCGAGACGGCTTTGCACAATGTGCGTTCTTCGCTCATGATCGGCGCCATCTTGATTGTCATTGTCCTCTTTCTATTTCTCTTCAACTTCCGCACGGCGGCGATTTCCTGCATCGCCATTCCACTTTCTCTTCTCGGCGCGGTCATTATCCTGGAGCGCCTCGGGTTGAGCTTGAATACGATGACGCTGGGCGGCCTCGCCATTGCCATCGGCGAAGTGGTCGATGACGCCGTCATTGACGTGGAGAACATTTACCGGCGTTTGCGGCAGAACCGCTCCGCGCCCAATCCGAGTCCAGCTTGGCGCGTGGTGCTGGATGCCTCGATCGAGGTCCGCAGCGCGGTGGTCTACGCAACGTTCGCGGTGATTCTGGTTTTCTTTCCTGTCCTTACCTTTTCGGGCGTTGCCGGACGGCTCTTTTCCCCACTCGGCATTGCCTACGTTTGGGCGATCCTGCTCTCTCTTCTGGTTGCGCTCACGGTGACGCCTGCGCTCTACATGATCCTGCTGGCCAACTGCGACCTGCCGAGCCCCGACCCGCCCTTCCTGCGCCTGCTGAAGAGAGGATACCGAAGAGTCTTGCTGGGAGTTGAGAAGGCGCCGGTCGTGGTGATGGCGGCTGTCGCCATTGTGATCCTTGTAGGCGTCCTGGTGCTGCCAACGCTCGAAGCTTCATTCCTGCCGCAGTTGCGCGAAGGGAACCTCACGGTGCACATGACGATGGTCCCCGGAACATCCGTCCAACAGTCTTTGCGCCTGGGTGGACACGTCACCGAAGCGCTGCTGAAGATTCCTGACGTGCGTTTGGTCGCGCAACGAGTAGGAAGAGGGGAGTTGGGCGACGACACAAACGGAACCCATTCGAGCGAGTTCGAGGTCGCGTTGAAACCTGTGAACGGAGAGCAGTACGCCGCCGCGCTGGCTGCGATTCGCAAGAGGCTCGCCAAATTCGCGGGCGCAACGTTCTCCGTAAACAATTTTCTCGTCGAACGCATCAATGAGACGCTCTCCGGATACTCCTCGGGGGTGGTCGTCAACATTTTCGGGAATCATCTCAACGCGCTGGACGAAGAGGCCCGCGCGGTGGCGCGCGCGCTGGCGGGCATTCGAGGCGTATCGGCCGTTCAGCTCCAATCCCCTCCCGGCATGCCGCAAATCGTTGTGAAGCTCCGGCCGCGGGACGTTGCGCGCTGGGGCTTCGATCCTGTGCAAGTGCTGGATGCCGTTCGCACCGCATACAGCGGCGAGGTGGTGGGGCAGATTTATGACGGAAGCCGCGTGTTTGACGTCTCCGTCATCCTTAATGCCAAGGACCGCCGAAGCGTCTCCCAAATCGGAGGGCTGCCCCTGCGCGGTCCGGATGGCAATTACGTTACGCTGAACCAGATCGCTGACATTTACGAAGTTTCAGGGCGTTACATCATTCAGCATGAGGGCGCGCGGCGCGTGGAAGCGGTGACCTGCAACGTCCAAAGCGGCGACATGAACACCTTCCTGGCCACGGCGCACAAGCGCCTTGCGCGAATTTCATTTTCTCCCGGAACCTATGTAGCCATTGGGGGGACGGCGCAGGCCCAGGCTCGCTCGCACCATGAACTGCTGATTCACTCACTGCTCGCAGGACTTGGCATCATTCTCTTGCTTTCCATCGTAATGGGCAATTACCGCAACTTGCTTTTGGTCCTCCTCAATCTGCCTTTTGCATTGATCGGAGGCGTCTTTGCCGTGTGGATCACAGGCGGCAATCTTTCGTTAGGCGCACTCGTGGGGTTCGTCACGCTGTTTGGGATTACGCTGCGCAACTCCATTATGCTGATTTCACACTATGAGCATCTTGTCGGTGTGGAGGGGATGAACTGGGGACTGGATGCTGCGTTGCGCGGCGCCTCGGAGCGCCTCGCTCCTATCCTGATGACCGCTCTCGTAACCGGACTCGGGCTGCTGCCTCTCGCGCTCGGCAGCGGCGACCCCGGACGCGAGATTGAAGGTCCAATGGCGATTGTAATTCTGGGCGGATTGATAACGTCCACTATTCTCAACCTTCTCGTCTTGCCGACCTTGTCTCTTCGGTTCGGAAGGTTCGAGCCAAGGAGCCGCGCGTAGGAGTAGCAAGAGGGGCGGTGCGGCGGAGCGCAAGAGGAGGTTCTTATCGAGATCGCAAGCAAATGGTCTCTGGTGCTACAC
>JBOGJX010000243.1:0-11104 GCA_050745285.1 Terriglobia bacterium | reverse complement strand
GGCCCATGCCCGCAAAGATCACAAGGTATGTCTTGACCATCGGTACATCTGTTCGCCCAGCGCATAGAAACAAAACCGCTGCCAGAACCGAAGTTGATACAAGCCACCGGAAAAGCGGGACCGTTCTGGTCACGGCATCACCCCCAGACCCAGTTGTTGGGCGTGTTGTTGGGATGAAGTGCTGACAGATTGCTCGCGGCGTTTGGTCTGAGCGAGATGTTCCTGGACCTGCTGGACGGTTGCACGTGCGTACTGCTCGCCGTTCTCATACGGCCGCGGCGGATACGGGCTGATCTTCCGGATCACATCCTGGGGATCATCACCGCGAGAGAGGGCAACCTGGACGTAGGCGCGGGTCACAGTCCGCCGGGCGTAATAGTGAGGCTGAGGCTTGTCGAACCGGTAATCTTCCAGGCGGTGGATGAGATCCTCCATCGACTCTCCCCGCCTGATCCGGTCCATCGCCCACCGCCAGTCGAGGTCGGAGGGAGTTCGCCTCGCCGATATCCCCCGTCTCTGGCCTGGTACAATCGAGTAAACTACTGTTAACAGATTGCCGATAAACAGATGAGGAACTCAAATGCGAAGTTCGCCCCGTTCGTTGGTAGTCGCGATCATATGGTCTTGCGCCTTTTCGAGCATTGCCTCGGGCGGGCAAGCAACCAACGTTGCCACCCGGCGGCCGGAACAGGAACCCGCTAAGGCCCTCTCGCCTCAAGCAATCTTTCAGCGTGTCTCGCCTTCGGTCGTGGTCGTCGAGTCGCTGGACGCGAAAGGCGCCTTCGGCAACTTCCTTTGCTCCGGTTCCTCCCTACTTAGCGCAAAGTGGGGCGGTTGACCTATGATTTCACACCGTTTCTACGACGACCCGGAGTTCGCAAAGCGCGTAGGCAAAGAAGTTCGGAAAACCGCCGTTTGCGTTGACGAGCTTAAAGAAAAGTTCGAGGCCTGGGGCTTCTCGCCGATCGTGGACAGTTGCGTTCAGGAACTTATTGATGAAAGCGGATATCGGGTCTCAGCAGAACTTGAGGAAGATGCTTGGACCGTAGAAATTGAGCCCGAGGACAAAGGCAAGTTCGACCCGGCAGGAGCGCAGCACGCACTCGACGACATCGACATGCTACGGAGCGCCGGGGACTGGCACCGCGAGGGCGAGAACGAAGACGTTTTCACCTTGGCCGACGCGCTTTACTCTGCCGCCAGGAGCAGCCTGAAAAAGCATGGCGACCTCCGTGACGCCGTCAACGAGATGGGCGATTATGTGCTAAGAGATCGCAGTCACCCTAACGCAGGCACGAGGAACAATCTCCGCCGCATCCTATATTACTACGTCAGTGCGCGTGAGCAATACAACGACTACAGCGCCCGGCGGCGAGAAGCCAATCGCGTCAGGGCGGGGCAACCGCTCTTATCGAGCTACGCAAGAGGCGAAAGGATAGCCGACGCCGAATGGTTTGATGAGCGGACCAAGGAATTCCAAAACGTGGCCGCGGAGTACCTGGAGACCCCAAACGCCCACACACGATGGTTAACCAACGAAATATGTGCGTGGCTCGTTCGGCCGTACCTCGACTTCCTCTTTCTACAAGCCACTGAGTTGTTTCCGCCGAACCGCATCGGAGCAAGAAGGAAGGAGCCTTGGTGCTCCGTAGTACCGCTGTGCGTATCCGCCCTATTGTTTCTCCTGTCCGTTGCCCTTATCACCGGTTGCTATCTTTTTTTCACGCCAGTAGCAGGTTACGCCGCCGCCGGGCTCTGCGGCCTTGCGTATGCCCGACGCTACGTTCAGCTGCGCGAGTTCGGGAAAGAACGTAAGAAAATCACTCACCTGTGGCATAAGGCTTGCGCGCTATACAGTGAGGTCGAAAACGGCAAGTATAACGCGGGCGAAGTCATCAGACGCTTCCGAGAGCTCGCAGCGCATGACCTGCTCCTCCCATCAATCTTCGTGAGCGTCATTTCATTGCCTGAAGTGAAACCCGCCAAGGACATAGCTGTTCCAGGCTAACCCCGTGTGTCGGGGCGCAAGGTGGGTCGTCGGCCGTCAACGGTCAAAAGTCGAAAGTTTGGACTGTCTCAAAAACTGCTCTCAAGGCGCCTACCCCCTCCCTCAGCTGTCGGCTCGATTTAGGCCAAGAAGTAATCCTTCAGTCCCTCTATTTGCTGGGCGCTTAGGGTCGGGCAGCATTTTTTCAAAATCGGCTCGATCTCGCTACGGAGCTTTGGAATGGCAGTCGGCTCATCGCGCCTCAGTTCCGCCGCCAAGTCGATAACCGCCTGCATCGCTTTTACAATTCCGCTTCGCCCATCCTGGAACTTGACAAGCGTTTGCCCGTACCTTCGCAGACTCTTGTTCGCGTGGCAGGCTATGTCGTTGCGATAGTCCCTGATTAACTGAACATGCGGCTTTACTTCCTTCCAAGTTTTGTTGATTTTGCCTTTCTTTCTGGGGAATAGAACGAGCCAGACGTCGAAAGCGTCCAACGCGTGACTCTGAGGATCAAGCAAGCTCGCGAACAGCCCCATGAGGGCATGGCCAACGGTATCTGAGAATTCCTCAGACCCGCGAGCCCGGCGATGGGGTGCATACCTGCACTCCTTAATATCTCTGAGGACTTGGCCCATATCGAGAAGTTCGCGGAGCCGAATCCGGTAGATGAGATATTCCTCCAGCGCTTGCTCACGGGTTAAATTTCTGGTTGGCATTGCTCACAGAAGGGGAGCCGCGATAAAAGGCTTCACTGCCGCATGGATCCACGTCGCGTACGGGAAACGCCGCGCACACCTGCGCCCCCATCACACAGGCCGAAACGTAAATTCGGTTTCATCATTCTTACTCACCCACGCATCCTTGCAATTGGCGTGCAAATACCCCACGAGATCCCCCGTCGCCTTCTTTCGCACCTCAACGCCGTGCCCGTGTCCGCAAAGCACGGGTTTCGGCTTCTCGGGGGTAGCACACTCCATGCAAGGCTTGTACTCCGGGTCTACAATCGTCCGAACTAGCGTCACGCACACCTCTTTTCGGGCGGTGGCTGGCCTCCTAACCTCGATTGCCGGAGCGGTGATCCCGCCCTCGACAGTATACGCCTTTTCGGCACGCGGCCTCCTTGACCGTGCAACCCGAACCGCGATAGGCTGAGAGCCAGGGGAAACCTGCATGACCATCACGCTGAAGCCGGAGCACGAGCAGTTGATCGCTGAGGTGCTGCGTTCCGGGGCCTATCACAGTCCCGACGAAGTGATCGAACGGGCGCTGGAATTGCTCCACGAACACGAATCGTGGCTTGCTGAAAACCGCGCCAAGATCGAGGAGGGCTACGCCGCTGCCCAGCGCGGGGAACTGATCGATGGCGACCAGGTCCGCGCTCGCCTCGAAGAACACAAACGTGACTGGGTGTCTCAGCATCGGGGATGAGCCTCTACTGTTTCACTCCTCAAGCCTCTAACGACCTCTTCGAAATCTGGAACACCATCGCGCGCGATAGCGTGGATGCTGTCAATCGGGTTGAGGAGGCCCTTTATGAGGCTTGCGCTTTTCTGGTCGAAGGGCCGCTCCGGGAGCACATCCGCGAGGATCTGACTGAACTCCCGCTCCGATTCTGGACGGTCCAACCACACCCAAATTACATCGTCGTGTACGATCCCAGGACCCATCCGCTGCAAATTATCCGAATCCTTCAGGGCGCGCGAAACATTACCGATATTCTCGCCGAGGGCACGTAAGCAACGCTTGGAAGAAGGCTGATTTACTTTCTCCTGACTGAGCGGCTTTGAAATGGCCAGCATGTGTTAACCCCTGCCGAAGGGGAGATGCTTGATTTCAACGTCGCCAATGCACTTGCTCACCCACTCGGCGGCGCGCGGCTCACTCGTGCGTAGAAAGATGCGGGTGCTCGGTTGAGAGAGCATCGCCTCTGCCTCGCGGCCATAGCGGAATTCCACCTGGCTGCGGCCCTGCAGGCCGAGAACGATTCGCGTATTGGATTTCCGGCTCTCCGTCAGGGCCAGCGGCAATGTGGGCAGGGTTTCGAGGCTGGCCAGCTCGTCGAGGATCACCCACACCGGGCGGAGACCGTAATCGTTCTGCGCCGTGAGCCTGAGAATCAGGAAGTCGAGCCAAAGGCTGAGGAGCGACATACCTGAGATCTGCGTTGCCTCTTTCAGGCTATACCGGTAAAATCAACGGTCAATGCCATCTAAACTCCAACAGATTCTCCGTGGTATCGGCGCGACGTGCGAAGGGATTGCGCTTACCGAGGCTGAAGTCGAGAAGGTCTTTCAGGAGAGAGGCTTTTTTGACGCCTTGGGCTATGAGGGCTTCACCGTCGATATCCTGGCCCAGCGAAGCAGCCGGTCGCACAAACGGTTTGACGTTGCGCTTCTCGGTTTTGCAGGGCGAGTTCGCGCGGTGATTGAATTCAAGCAGACTTCCGCCGGACCTCTGGCGCCATTCCGCGAGAAGTTGTTCGAAGAGTATGTCAAGCCGCAGTTGGCTTTCCTCGGAGTGCTTACCAACGGCATCGAATTTGTTATCTATGCTCGCAGCAACGGCGAGTTCGCACAGCAAATGACTGTCCGGCTCCCCGAAATCACCGAAGGGGATGCTGCAAAGGTCGAAAGCTGGCTTTCCAAGAAGCGGGTTCATTTTGATTCCCTCGAAAGCGTTTCCGCCCACCTCAAGCTGATGCGTGAGTACCCGCTGCTGGTCTCAGCTCCTGACTCAGAGGCAGCCAGAATCTTCTTTCAGGTTTTCCAACTTCGGCCGGAGTCGGCGTTCGGAAAGCTGACGCTCAGGCTCAAGGAGCTGCTTCCTAAAACCGTCGAGTTTTCGGGTTTCGCCCGAGGTTCCTATGAATTCTGGCAAAAAACCTACTCCCGCGAACTCAAGGAAAAGGAAGTGCCTGAAAGCTGGCGGGCCTTCCTCGGGAGCAAAGCTCGCGCGGAAGTCGTCCAGTTTTCATTTGCTCTGGAAACGGCCTACACGGTGATCTCTCGCCTGATTCTGGCCAAGGCGGCGGACGACCACCGTTTTCCTCACGTTCGTTTCATGGCCCGAATTCGAGAGAGCTTGAACGAGCTTGCAGTCCGAGACCGCCTGAAGCCGGAGCATTACTTGGAGGTTGTGCGCCGCTCCTTCGAGCGGGCGAGCGAGACTCTCTTCAGCTCCATCTTCTCGCAAGACATTTTCGACTGGTGGTTCGAGTGCTCCATCCCCGAAGGACGCGGATTATTTTACGCGCTGGCTGAGGCGACACTGGCAGCCTGCCAGTTTAATTTCAAGGACCTCTCGGGGGATTTCCTAGGCGAGCTTTACCAACATTACTTCGACCGTGACACTCGCAAGGCGCTGGGTGAGTTCTACACGCCCCCGGAAGCTATTGAATTCATTCTTGACGAGTGCGGTTATAAGGGCCAGCGGGGCCATCGCCTCCTCGACCCCGCCTGCTGCTCCGGGTCGTTCCTGGTCGCAGCCCTGCGCCGCTACTTGAACAACCAGCCTTCAGGTTCGAAGGCAAAGGACGCACTGCTCGACCTCACGGAGGGTTTGCGAATTGTCGGATTCGACATCAATCCCTTCGCGGTCCTGAGGTCGCAGGTGAACTATGCGGCGCTGATCTTGCCGCTTTATGCCAAGACCATCTATGACGATCCGGATTTCCGCATCGTGCGTCTCCCCGTTTTTCGGACTGACTCCTTACGGATCGAGGAACGGGAAGGGGAGTGGGCGCAGGAGTCGGCGGACAGGTTGCAAGTCAATCTCCAGTTTGATGAGGCTACGCTCGATGTGAGCGTTTACCTGCCGATCAAGGGTGACAAAAAGGGTTTCGTCAAGATGGCGGTGAAGGTGCCTCGTTACGGAGACGCGCGCAAGCGCGCCTTGGTAGCGAATCTTGAAGAATACATTGCCGCCCTGGCTCGTGTTTTTCAGGCCGTTCGAGATAAGCGAATTACGCTCGATGATTTGCTGTTGAGCCGCTTTGGCGACCGGGCCGGCAAACTGCGCTCCTATCTTGAACCCGCGAGGCACGCTCTGGAAGAAACCGTCAGCGTTCTGAAAGGAAAGTACCAGGACGGACGCTTTCTGAAAACAATCGAGGACCTGGTGCTGGCGGTTTCACTCAAGCACGACCTCCGCTATGACTTTGTGGTGGGGAATCCGCCCTACGTTCGCATCCAAAAGATTCCCCAGGAAGTTAAGGAGTTCTGGGCGGGGAAGTACCAATGGGCCGAGCATAACTACGACATTTATGTTCCCTTTCTAGAGCGCGCCGCCGGTTCCGCGGGACAAGAAGGATGGCTTGGCGGCAAGGGGCGGCTGGGCTTCATTCTCTCTGACCGTTTTCTCAACGTTGATTACGGCGCGAAGCTTCGCGAGCACTTGCCGGATTCACTCCGAGTAGATGTGTTGCTTGACTTCCGCGACACTCGCGTTTTCGCCGGCGCACTGAATTATCCGGCCATTCTCATCGCGGAGCGCGATGGCGGGGGCAAAAAGGGCAGCGTGGAAGCGGCCAGAGCTTTTACCAGTGAGGCAGAAGCTCAAGAGGTCATCGGTGAGTTCAGGCAGTTACGCAAGAAGCTAGATGGTGAAGACTCAGCCGCCGGTGAGACGGTCGAGGTCTTCAAGTTTCCGCGCCAGCGACTCAAGGGTCCGGGCTGGTGGCTCATGCCGCCAGATGAACAGAAGGTATTCGACAAGCTCGCAAAGGTTTCGGGCAAGAGGCTCTTCGACCTGACAGCAAGCCAGAGTGGAGCTTTTCAAGGCCTGGCGACGGACGCGGACCCGATTCTGGTCTTCGATGAGCTTGAGGACCTTGGCGATACGCTAAAACTCTGGCCGAAACACGAAGGAAATGGTTGCGGTTGTGGCAAGAAACCCGTCGAGATTGAGAAGGGCGCCCTGAGGCCGTTTCTGTTTGGCAAGGATGTTGCGCGCTGGGCGATTAACTGGAAGCAAAGCTGGGTTCTGTTTCCCTACGACCGTTACGCCCGAAAGGAAGCATTTGAAGGAAAGGTTGTGAAGGAATGGAATCTGATTCCGTCCAGGGGAAACCTCGATAACTTTGAGCTCTTGCGGCCAGAAAAAATAGATTTGTTGGAGGACCGCTTTCCCAACGCCTGGAAGTATTTCATCAAGCACGAAAGTGTGCTGCGAGCTCGCGAGGACCTTCGCTACGAACGGGGAAAACCGGAAGCGCGAAATTGGTATGGAGCCACATACCCAAGGGGCCTTGATTACTATTTTCAACCGAAACTGGTGCTCCAACTCCTCTCGCGGCGAAACTCTTTTGCCCTGGATCAAGACGGCAGGTTTGTCTTTCAAGCTGGCGGCAAGGGCGGTGGCGTTTATGGCATTGCACCCGCGAGCGAAGTTGGGAATCTCCAGGCTTTACTCGGGTTCTTGAACTCTCGCTTGACCGATTTTCTCATTAAGCAAATAAGTTCGGTTTACGGCGGCCGTTTCTATTCCTATGCCGATCAATTCCTGAAGGCGTTGCCTATAGCAGAGGTGATCGTTGACGAAAACTCAGCACCTTCAAAGCAACTGGCGTCCCTGGCCGGCAAGTTAATGGGTGATGTGGGCGAGCAGACTCATCTATTGCACAAAGCGGGCGCGTTTCCTGAGAGCTTTGAACGCGACCTCGCGCGTTACGAACTGGACGCGATCAGCCATATCTCCACTGGCCATCCGACATCGGCTCAAGTGTCCATGGCGCCGGATGATATCTCGATCGAAAAGACGCTCTACGGGTATGAAGTTCGATACGGCGGTCCACGAGCCTTTCAATTTGAGCATCGGGAGCACGCCGAATGCCTAGCGACGGCGCTTCGCCTTCAGCACCGCAAGAGCGTGCCTCTCAAGCAGGCGCTGGCGTGGCGGCTCCCGATCAAGCCGGAGGGATGCCGGAAGCTGCTTGATTTGTTGAAAACGGCACGCGACGAAGCGCGTGGTCTGTCTGCCCAGGTCGTTTCCGGCGAAGACGAACTGAACGAGATCGTCTACCGGCTCTATGACGTTCCGCCCGCCGAGCGCAAGGTGATTGAATGTTTCCTCAACTGCTACAGTAGCCAGGCAGCCGGCTCAACAGACAACGGTGAAGAGGACACGCTTCTAGCGCAAGACGGCTAATCCCGGCGTCACGTAACAAGTGGCGCCGAGTTTTGTTGTTAAAACTCTGCGGCATTTCCGATGGATTCGATAAAAGCCCGTAGCGCACCCCCATGAACGCGGCCGCGCTTCACTGAAAGGCCGCAGGGTCAAGAAACGGACCCGGCATGGCAATGCCGTAAATCCCCGCTTTTTTAGCAAACTTTCAGGGACTGTCATTCTGAGCGAAGCGAAGAATCTGGTTTTCCTACGGCTTCACAAGCAGATGCTTCGCTATGCTCAGCATGACAGGTGCATTGATTACAGCCAATGACCGCGCTGCGCCGCCACCCCTCTGGAGTGCGTAAGCTTGCTTGCGCTGTCAAAAGCGGCAGTAAGCTGCCGCACTCCAAACGCTCCCAGTGTTCTGGTATTTTTGCCAGGGGTTGCGCGGATGGATGGCTTGCCCAATGTTAGGGCTTGCAACCCCGGCTAAACCTAATTATCGCATCCTCTTCACCGACGTTCGACGCTTGTACGCCTTCGCACCGCGAGGTATGCCAGCAGAAGACCCCCCATCAGTGCCATGCTGTAGGTTCCCGGCTCTGGAACGGGACTGCTCGATCCTGGCGCAAGAGCGCCAACAGTGAAGCCGTTCCAGTACTCTCCACCTGTAACGGTGAAGCTGATCGAGGTGAAAGTCCCTGGAAATTCAATCGTGCCATCACCCTCGGCCCCGTGCATATCATTGGGAGCAGGTTGTGTAATGGATTTACCTCCCCAGTACGCATTGGCGCCGCCACTGAGCAAAGTGAAAGGCGCGCTGAAAATGTAATCCATCGGTACGCTGGGCTGGCCAAGACTCACCTCAGAGAAGATCGGGTTTGTGACCGGCGACGAGAAGGTAAACGTGTTGGCGGTCGTATCCGGACCGCTGATGGCCACGATGCCGCCGTCGGTGGGAGCGTTCGACACCGTGGAGCTGGTATATGTCGATGCCGGAAGGAACCAGTTGGTCGCCCCGATACCTCCCTTTTGGCTGAACGCAATCTCGCCGCTGTACGTGACGTTGATTACTGTCGAACCTGGAAAAGTGATCGTTCCCGGCACTGTTCCGGGTGACGTGCCTGAATTGGCGCCCCAAGCCGTCCAGTAGACGGTATCGGCGGATGCCGGGCGAAACGCGATAAGCATGACTATTGCAAGAAGCAGGAAATAACCGCGACGTAACTGCATAGTGTTCCTCCTTAGCATTCAATCATATACGGTCACTTGTGCCCAAAGAAACCAGATACAGTTTGGCAATTGACAATTGCGATGGCGGGCCCAACTATAGAGGCGAAGACGAGCTTTGTCAAGTATCTACAATGGCATTAACTTGTCGAGCGAATAGTCATGCAGCCCGTAGCGCCGCCATTCAGGGCGGCACATGCCTACCATCAAGGCCATGCCGGGCTAAAGAGTCTGTGTGACAACCGGCCCCACAGCGATGAGATTCGCCAAATGGAACGTTTTGGGATGGTGCTTTTGAGTTTTTCCAATTCATGGAGCCCCCGGGGTTCGTCCGCAAGACCCTTACGTGGCGGTCTACCCGGCTCCGGTCATGTTCCGCATCCGCGTCAAGTTGTAGGCGGTGGCGGCGAGGGCAATTTCCACCGCCACTTTCTCCCATCCCCGCCGCCGGAATTGCCGCATCCCGCGTTGCTCTTTCAGCACCCCAAACACCGGCTCGATCAAACCTTTGCGCCGCCCATAGAACGCTCGCCCCGCCGGACTGCGCAACTTCTGCCGCATCCGCCGGTGCACCGGATGTACCGCCCGACACCGCAATCGCCCGCCCCCCCGATTCAGCACTCGCCCCAGGTTCGAATCCGGCACATACGCGCCGATTTTCCGCTCCGCCAGTTCTTGCAACGCTTCGATCGCAAAGAAGCCGCTATCGGCGCTGACCTGCGCCGGCGCTTCCCCCCTCGCTGCTCGATGTGTGCCGCGCGCGGGATCGTGGCGATGGCGGACGCAGGTTCGTGGCGATGGCGGATTTCGCGGGTTCGTCGCGATGGCGAACTTTCAGCCATGTAATAATTACCTTAGCCATTAAAGGGTGTAGTTCCGGATCAGCAGCTCCTGGATGCGCTGGCGGCCGGATCGGGCGACTGAGTAAGGCACTGACACGCGTTCGATGGCGACTCCGCGCCTTCGGTAAAGCCCTTCAATCCAAGGATCATCATTATATAGGGGTATTTATTTGACGCCACCGACCACAACGGGCCCGGTTCACAAGATTGGTCAAACCACAACCTATTGGGGTTAGTGGCGTGAAGTAAATACCCCTATCATTATATGAAAGCAGCCACTTACCTTTGGCTCGCCGCATGGCCGCCGCCAGCCTCTCGTGGCCCGCATCATCAAGGCAGTGAAGGTACACCTTGGAGCCACCGCAGCGGTAGGGCGGATCGATGTAAAAGAACGCGCCCGGCGAGTCGTATTTGGCCAGACACTGATCCCACGCGAGATTCTAAATCCAGACCTGCTGAAGGCGGCCGAGAATCGCGGCAAATTCCTCGTGTAGATTAATCCAACGAATTGTTGCGCGCCGCGCCGGATGCGCTGCAAACGAAGTCGCCACGCGCTGGCCGCCAAACCCGCACTTGATGACCATGTAAAATCGAATCGCCCGCTCAACCTCTGTGCCTTCGGCGCGCAGCGGCTTCCAGGCGTTCCAAAGCTCCCGCGAGGCAAGAACCATCGCCGCCGCTTCCGCGAATTCGGCTGGCCGATGCTTGGACGATAAAGACTGCGGATGGCAGCCGCAAAAGCGGCCGCTTGGATGCGAATTCTCCGGGTGAGCCAGGCGCTCAAACGCCTGGCTTGCCCTCCTACGTCTGTGACCGTCTGAAAAGGTTATTTATGATACTTCCATCTGGCAACATTTCGGTCTATGCTTGGACATGCGAACCTATCATCGACTGCGTGTCCATCTTCCCAAACAGCATCGGAAAGAACTTCAGGAGC
>JBOGJX010000242.1:0-2803 GCA_050745285.1 Terriglobia bacterium | reverse complement strand
AGCGGGCGTCCAGTTGCAGATCGGCTTTATGCGCCGTTATGACCCGGCGTATGCCGACGCCAAACAGAGGATTGAAGCGGGCGAAATTGGAGATCCGATTATGTTCAAGTCCCTCGGACGCGACCGTCAACCGCCGCCGGCGAGCTTTTTCCAGGGAGGAATTAACGGCACGCTTTTCAGCGACGCGGCGATCCATGACTTCGATTTGGCGCGTTGGCTGATGAATGACGAGATGGAGGAAGTGCACTCCTATGCGGGCCTGTTGGCGTGTCCGGAGTTGGCGCAATTCGACGCGATTGATGTTTGCCTGATAAACTTAAAATTTGCGCGAGGCGGAATCGGAAATATTGAAGCCTACCGGAAATCGAGCTACGGTTACGACATCCGCACCGAGATCGTCGGCTCTCAAGGGACCATCCAGGTGGGCTACCTGCCTTCAAAATCACAGTTGGTGCTAACCGGCGCGGGGGCCGTTTACGAGATGGTGGACCACTGGCTGGTGCGCTTTGCGGATGCCTATCTGACCGAACTCCGCGATTTCGTTCAAGTAATTCGTTCAGGCGGCTCGACGCGCGTGACTGGGCAAGATGGCCTGCGCGCTCTTGAGGCTGCCGTCGCGGCGGAGCAATCCTATCGCGAATCCCGCCCTGTGGCGCTCTCGACTCAGACGCGCGCACCGGATCAGGGTCCTGCACGAGCAGGGAGATGATCCCCTTTAGGCGAGTTGCTGAGAAATCCGCATTTGTCATCCTGAAATAAAGCGAAGGCTCTGCTTTTGATATTGAGCCAGGGGAAAAGCCAAAGCTGATGGCGATCCGAGTGGCTAGCGCACCCGTCGGTTGGGGGATAAGGTCTCGTTTCCTTCCGCATATTCCAATTCCTGTGTATCAAATAATATTTTGCTTTGAAAAATCCGCTTCAGGCGCGGTATGCTAAGAAATTGCTGGCCGTGGCCCGCCTCCTGAGAAGCGCGGAGTAGCACAGATTCTTTTTAACTCTGCGGCTTGCAGGCTTGGTCCCACGGCGTCCTCCACTCCCATGGTGCTCTCCAGCCGGCAGTTATTCCGCTGCGCAGGGCGCGCCTTTGTTTGAATGAACCGTAACAAAAAGAGGTCACGTAAACTATGCGCCGCGTTGGAATTCTGACTCACACCGGGATGAAGTCCAGGGTACGCCGTGCCTTTTTGGCCTTTTTGGATCTAGACCAGCGCAGGCCACGAATGCGAAGCTCTTTCATCACATCCTTCGGGATATCAGCGCCGATTTTGGCGTTGCTGACCTTGCTGGCCATCAGAGTGGTGGCTCAGGGTCAAACCGGCCAAGTGACCGTGAAGCCCCGCGCAACACTCCGGATGGAGGCGCCGGAGACTTCAAACCCCGCGGGCCAAACGGGGCCGCCGCTCACCCTCACTCTCCAGGACGCGCTGCGGCGGGCGGAGCAGAACGGCCCAAAGTTCCAGGCGGCAGTGACCGCCACCAAGATTGCGCATGAGGCGCGCGTGCAGGCCCGCGCCGCCATGCTACCCTCCGTGGATTACTCCACGCAATATCTCAATTCGCAGGGCAATGGCATCTCCCCGGTCGGACGATTCGTTACCAATGACGGCGTGCACGTCTACCGGGCATGGGGTGTTGTGCATGAACTCATGCCGGGAAGCTTTTTTATTGACGCCGGGCCTCGCAGCGCGGCCTATGCGGAGGCGCTGGCGAAAGCGAACGAAGAGATCGCCAGGCGCGGGCTGGCTCTGGCCGTGACCATGGATTATTACGCCCTGACGGTTGCCCAGCGCGCGTATGCTACGGCCCAGATCAGTCTCGAAAACGCGCGGCGCTTCCTGCAAATTAGCAAGGACCTCGAGCAAGGGGGCGAGGTGGCGCACACGGACGTCATCCGCTTCCAGCTCCAATATAACCAGCAGCAACAGGTCCTGCAAGATGCAGAGGTCGCCATGTCCACGGCGCGTCTGAACCTTGCCGTGCTGCTGTTTCCTACCCTAAATCAGAATTTCACCGTGGTGGATGACCTGGATATTGCTCCGCCGCTGCCCGCCTTCAGCGAAGCCGAAACCATGGCTAAGAATAAGAATCCGCAAATTCGCGCGGCCTTGGCAACGTTTCAGCAAGCGAAGCTGGGTGTTTCGACCGCCCGCGCAGCCTTCTATCCATCGATAAGCGTTGACCTCGACTACGGCATTGAAGCCAACGCCTTTGCTCTTTACAGTAGCGTGAACACAACGCGGCCCGGCATCCGGCAGCCGGATCTTGGCTATTTCGTAACCTATGCGCTCACCGTCCCCATCTGGGATTGGGGATCGCGCTTGAGCAAATTGCGCCAGGCCAAAGATCAGCGCGCTCTGGATCATTTGAATTTATCGTTTGCCCAACGCCAAGTGTTAGCTAATTTATATGCATTCTATAATCAGGCTGCGGTGGCCTCGAGCCAATTGGACACGCTGCGGGATTCGGTCCATCTGGCCGCCCACAACCTGCAACTCGTCACCATGCAATATAGGGGTGGGGAGGCCGCGGTCCTGCAAGTTCTGGATGCCGAGAACTCGCTCGCGCTGGCCCGCAATGCCTACGCCACCGGAGAAGCGCGCTACCGCGATGCGTTGGCCACCCTTCAAACCCTTACAGGGAGCTTTTGAGCGTGCCTAATCACAGATCCCCAACGGCGGTCCACCGCAGGCTGGCGCAGACCGTAAGGTCTGCAATTCTGGAATGCCTCTGCTCGAACACAGACCTAAAGCAACAGCCACAAAGCATCAAAAGGACGGCGGAAGGGCATGGCTTCAGCCATGCC
>JBOGJX010000241.1:0-18954 GCA_050745285.1 Terriglobia bacterium | reverse complement strand
GCACGAACTCACCCCACTCGAGCAAGAGACGGCCCTCGATCAGGGATCGATCGACATCGCCTTCACAAGAACTCTGGCGGCGGAAAAAGACAACACACTCTCATCGCGGTGCCTCTATCCGGAACCGCTTCTCGCCGTATTGCCTGCATCAAGAAGAATCAAGGCGAAGAGCGTGCACATTGCAGATCTCGCCGGTGAACGATTCGTGGTGATCGATCGCAAAGAATCGCCTGTCCTTTTTGATACGATCTTACGAATCTGCAACGAAGCCGGCTTTATTCCGAGGATTGAGAATGAGTCGGACCGGCCCCAAACGGTACTCTCACTTGTAGAGGCAGAAGAAGGCGTCTCCATTGTGCCTGCTTGTGTCAGGAATATGTCGTCGAACGGCGTGCGATTCTACCGCTTGCAACCGGACGATGCGAGCATCTCGCTTGTAGCGGCATGGAAGAAGGAAACCCCGTCGCCCGCGCTTCGCGCTTTTCTGGATCTGGTGAATGCGAACGCAGCACAAATCCGGAAGAAGGGAGAGCTTCTCTGAAAGATCCACCGCGGGCAACTTCACAATCGGCTCGACGGAGACGATGACTCCACGGTGCCTTTGGCAGACGGGTCAGTACTCGGCAAATGTCAGAACCGCCAAAGTCTCTGGGCGGGTCGTCGGCAATTCGGAGGTTGGCTCGTACCTTCTTCGGATAACTCCTGCCTGTCGGCGTGTGACGGGTAACCTTGATGTCTTTGTCAATCGAAATCACTTGACGCCTGCCCCCAACAAGGGCGGGCAGAAATGAATCGCCCCTTACCCGTCAGCGAGGATCTAATCCTATGCTGGGCGGATATCAGCAGCAAGCGCCATGCGGCCAAGAGCGGCCGTCCCGAACTGCTCGAGTTGGCTGGCCTCGGCGCGTCTCACCAAAGGTCCATTATTAGACTAGACGGCACCTTGTAGATTGGACACATGGCGCTCAAACGGATGGACAACGTAGGAATCGTCGTCGATGACCTCGGAGGGACGATCGATTTCTTTAGCGAGCTCGGCCTTGAGCTCGAAGGGCGGGCCACGATCGAAGGAGAATGGGCCGGACGTGTCACTGGACTGGGTGATCAGCGCGTCGAGATTGCCATGATGCGCACGCCGGACGGCCACGGCCGGCTCGAGCTATCCCGCTTCCTCACGCCGCCTGCCGTCGCGGATCACCGCAACGCCCCGGTGAACGCTCTAGGCTACCTCCGCGTCATGTTCGCCGTGGACGACATCGACGAGACGCTTGAAAGGCTCCGCAATCGCGGCGCGCAGCTCGTAGGCGAAGTAGTCCAGTATAAAGACGCATATCGGCTCTGCTACATCCGCGGGCCTGAAGGGCTTCTCATTGGACTCGCCCAAGAACCCAGCTGAGCGCAATACGAAGACAATGAGTCATGAGCGACCTTACGCTCAGCATAGTTGTCTTGACGGTAGTCGTTAGAACATATACATTATGACTGATGACGAAATCGGTCGAGTCGGGGCGCCGCGAAGAGCAAATGGGAAGCCCCGAAGAGTCCGCGTTCCTGGACCTGCTGCGCACGTCCGACATTTTGAGCCGGGGAGTCATCGGAGTCCTGAAGTCGACCCAGCTCTCGCCGA
This sequence comes from Terriglobia bacterium, assembly GCA_050745285.1. Taxonomy (GTDB): domain Bacteria; phylum Acidobacteriota; class Terriglobia; order UBA7540; family UBA7540; genus RH2-MAG17b. Next base: position 17,327 of record JBOGJX010000241.1, on the reverse strand, counting down.
CCCAGTACAACGTTCTCCGAATACTGCGCGGCTCCAGGCAGGGGCTCACCTGCGGGGAAATCGCAAGCCGTATGATTACCCGGGACCCGGACGTCACACGGCTGCTCGACCGCATGGAAAAACGGGGCCTGATCTCCCGTAGCCGGGAAACTAAAGACCGGCGCGTGGTGCTGGCGAGGATCACGCCCGAGGGGCTGAGGCTTCTGGCTCGGCTTGACGAACCCGTGCTGGAGACGCATCGCAAGCAGCTGGGCCACCTTGGCCCTCAGCGATTGCGAAAACTAACGGAACTGCTGCGGGCGGCACGGGGCCAGAACACTTGATTTTTTTGCGCCATCACACGTTGTAACGAATATCGTTTACACACATCTAATTTGGACGAAAGGAGAGATCACCATGAAGACAACAGTTGCACCGCAAGTGACCACTTGGAACATTGACCCGGCCCATTCAGTAGCTGAATTCAAAGTTAAGCACATGATGATTTCGAACGTTAAAGGCCGATTCGTCGGAATCAAGGGTTCCCTGAGCCTGGACGATGAGGACGTAACTCAGTCTCAGGTCGAGGGCTCCATCGACGCAGCTTCGCTCAATACCCACGAACCGCAGCGCGACACTCACCTGAAGAGTCCGGACTTCTTTGATGCCGAGAAGTTCCCAAGCCTGTCCTTCAGGTCCAGCCGTATCGCCCGCAGCGGTGACGGTGAACTGGAAGTAACAGGCGACTTGACGATTCGCGGGGTTACGCGAAGCGTGGTCTTCACCGTTGATGGACCGTCGGCTCCCGCGAAAGATCCCTGGGGAAATGTTCGCCTCGGACTAGCGGCAAGCACGAAGATCAACCGCAAAGACTTTGGTCTGACGTGGAACGCCGCGCTGGAAACGGGCGGGCTTCTTGTCGGCGACGAGGTATCGATTAATCTCGAACTGCAGTTTGTGAAAGCATGAAGTTCCTGCTACGAGGACAGGTTCAAGTCTGATTGGTGTTCCCAGAGAAGGAGGAAGCTATGTCGCTCCGTCCAGTTAAGAAAATAATCGAAACAAAGCCCACGATCGAAGGCGCAGGAGTGAAGCTGCAGCGGGCCTTCGGATTCGGTCAGACCCGGGATTTTGATCCCTTTCTGCTGCTCGACGACTTTCGCAATGACAACCCGGAGGATTACCTGGCCGGATTTCCGTGGCATCCGCACCGCGGGATCGAGACCATCACCTACGTGCTGGCCGGCTCCGTCGAGCACGGCGACAGCCTGGGCAATCGTGGCAAAATGACAGCTGGCGATGTGCAGTGGATGACCGCCGGCAGCGGCATTCTCCACCAGGAAATGCCCAAGGGCGATTCGCGAGGACGCATGCACGGGTTCCAGTTGTGGGCTAACTTGCCTTCAGCGCTCAAGATGACCGATCCGCGGTACCAGGATATTCCGTCGAGTGCTATCCCGGAAGTCACGGATGACGACGGCACCCGGGTGCGGGTGATCTGCGGAAAATTCTGGGGCAAGCGGGGTCCGGTGGAAGGCGTGGCAGCCGATCCGCGCTACGTGGATGTTTCGGTTCCCGCCGGCAAGCGCAAACGGCTGAAGATTGAGACTGACCGCAACGCCTTTGCCTATGTGTTTGGGGGTTCCGGCGCCTTCCGGGACGCCTCAGATCCTCACGCCGTGCTCACAGATCAGGTGCTGAACCCTGAGGCGGCGCCAGTCTACGACGCCAGGAATCATTCCCTCGTGCTCTTCGACCGCGGCGACGAACTCACGGTGCAAGCCGGCGAATCAGGCATCCGGTTTCTGCTGGTTTCCGGTAAGCCGATTGAGGAGCCCGTTGCGTGGTACGGACCCATTGTGATGAACACGCAGCAAGAGTTGCGCCAGGCCATCGCCGACCTGAACACCGGCAGATTCATCAAGCGCCGCTGACAGTCGGGTGTGTTGACCACGGTGGCCCCAAAACCTCCGTTTAGCGTTTCTTTACAAGTGGTTGCCCTCGGGTGCGGGGGCCAGCCTGAGACTTTCTGGCTCAACCGGGAGCCGAAGATCTGATCCCTGAAGATTAACAAGTGCCGCTTCCAAACCATGTGAACCACGTGATGAGAGGTCGTCTATGCCAGAAAAAGAGAATAAAGCAAGAATTCTAGTTGTGTTTTACTCCCGTGACGGCTCAGTCGAAGCTCTTGCTAAAGCTGTCAGTGAAGGAGCCCGTGAAGCTGGGGCCGAGGTCCGGCTCCGCCGGGTTCCTGATATCGTTCCTCCGTCCGTTATGGCGAAGGTTCCCGGGTGGGAGGAGCGCAGCAAGAGAATGCTCGCTGAGTATGGATCCCCAATGCTAGCCGATGCAGAGTGGGCCGATGGAATCATATTTGGCACTCCGACGCGTTTTGGTAATACGTCGGCGGAGTTGAAAGCATTCATCGACAGCCTGGGCAGTCTCTGGTTTCAAGGCAAGTTGAACGGCAAGGCTGCTGGTGCCTTTACTTCCACAGCGGGGCCGCACGGTGGAAACGAGACGACGGTCGTCTCTCTATTCATCCCGATGGCGCACCTGGGATTCATCATTGTGCCCACCGGCTACACTCACGAAAAGCTTGTTCAGGGCCATGGGACTCCATACGGATCGTCATCCGTCTCCGGCCAGAACACTGCCCCGCCAACTGCGGAAGATCTTGAGGTCGCAAAGCATCAAGGCGCTCGCGTTACGCAGGTGGCTGCTGCTTTGAAGGCCGGACGGTAATCTAAACGAGACCAAGGCGTTGTTCCGGGTCGAGAGATCGCAAGCCAGGCTCAATGCGATTCTGTCAAAAGCTTTATCAAGGGCGATGAACAGTGCAAGGCCGGATCTGAGTTGGGCCATGACTGCCTGCGGTCGAACGTGATCGAGCCTTCGCGAAGGTGATCCGAGTAGGCGAAAGGAGACAGGCCATGCCTTATAGCATATCGACTTTGCTGACCCGCAATCTTCAAGACGTTTTCGGTGAAAACGACCCCTCGCGTCGGCGCGCTGCCATCGACGAGATCTTCACCGGAGATTGCGTGTTCTACGACCCCAGCAGGCGTGTCTACCGTGGCCGCGACGAAATCCATCGCGTCGCGAGCGAGATCAGGGCTAGTCACCCTGACTTTCGATATCAGCCAATTGCTGCCCCCGAGGAATTGGGCAATGGCGGGCGGATCCAATGGGTATCGGGCCGCCCTGGCGAGGCGCCAGCTTACGCCGGGACTGATTTCATCATTGCCCGAGACGGCCGGATTGCCGCCCTTTATCTTTTTTTCGCCAAGTTACCCTGAGCTGTGCGTTTATCCGTGATCATAAGATAGGGCGCCCAGAACCAGGCCATCAGCGGCCTGTTCGTGTTATGCAGAATTGTCCCGGCCGTCAGGGAAACGAACAGCTCCGTGACTCTTCTACTGCTGCCCGGCCAGGGTGTAAAATCGCGGTTATGGTGAACCCTTATGAAAAACGCTGTTGACAAGATTCCGCTCGGTATTAGCGATGATGAAGTCGCGCTGGGCAGCCACATCGTCCATTTTTGGCGGACCGAGGAGGAATTCGAGCACGGAGTTCGCTTTCTCGAGCTCGGGATGGCCAACGAATCCGAATATTGCGTGCTGTTCGGACACGATGAAGCGAACGACCGAGTCTTACAGATTCTGGAGAAGAAAGGCTATGACCTGGATCGTTTGCGCCGGGAGAGACGCCTTGTCGTTTTGCGTCGCGAAGCTTCCGCCTCTGAGACGTTGACCAATATTGAGATGGCGTTTTCGACTGCTGTCCGCAAGGGAGCAAAAGCGATCCGTTACCTGGGCAATCTTGGAACGGGCCAAGCTCCGTTGCCCGGCAGGGGCGCTGACGAGCTTGTTGAACTCGAAACTGGCGCAACGGCTCTCGCGCTTCGCTATCCGTGTGTGATCGTCTGTATGTACGACGTAAACACACTTTCCGGTCATTTTCTACTGACTGCGGGGTTTGGGACACACCCTCTCGCGGTTTGGCAGGATGCGCTGCGGCAAAACCCGTACTACCCGGAAAAGGAAGCGCCTGGCCATCGCAACGCGGCCCATGCATGAGAGAATAGCTCACAGTCGGTTGCCGCGAAATCGATGTCGAAATCCCGCACGAAGAGGTTTGGGAGAAGCGGCTAAACACCTTGGTTCGCCATTTTGACGAGGTGGACATCGCTCAGCCCGAACCCCCCTCCGACCAGCCGATATTCGTGACAGCGCTGCTTAGAATTACCCGAAAGAGGTGCATTTACAAGATGAGAAACGCGGCACCACAGCATAGCGACCCGCTAGATTTGCGTGACGTAGTCGAAACCATTCCGGCGCTCGTCGTTTGTGCGCTGGCGGACGGCTCCGTTAAGCTTGTGAATCGCGCCTGGAACGAATACACCGGCTGCTCACTAGAACAAGTGAGCGGTCCAGGCTGGCAGACGACGATTCACCCCGAAGATCTCCCCAGGTTTATTGATGAATGGAATGCAGCTTTGTCGGCTGGGAAGCCGTTCGAGACAGAAGCGCGCGTGCGGCGTGTCGATGGCCAATATCGCTGGTTCTTGGTCAAGAAGGCCTTGACCGTGTTCCCAACCGGAAACAGCAAATCGTCCTTGCATACTCTTGTCGCCTTCGAGGACATCAACGAGCGGAAGCAGGCCGTGACCCAACTGCAACAAAGTGAGGCGCGCTACCGCGTCTTGGTTGAAACGGCCAGTGATGCCGTGGTGAGCGTAGATGAGAGCGGAACAATTCAGTTTGCCAACCCCTCCACGATGAGGATCTTTGGTTATGACTCCACCGAGCTGATTGGAAAACCCTTGACCCTGCTCATGCCGGAATTCATGCGGAGGGCACACGAAAATGGGTTCAGCCGCTTTTTGTCCACCGGCCAGCGGCATGGCAAGTGGCAAGGGATGGAAGTGATTGGCCTTCGCAAGAATGGAGAGGAGTTCCCGATCGAGGTCTCTTTGGGAGAACTCGTCAAGGGCGCGAACCGCGTGTTTACCGGCATTATCCGTGATGTTAGCGAAAAGAAGCGTGCCGAGGAGGCTTTGCGCCGCAGCGAGAGCTATTTGGCGCAGGCGCAGAGACTGGCACACATAGGAAGCTGGGTTTGGGAAGTGGCTGGAAGGAACGCGCTGTATGTGTCGGAAGAATGGTGCCGCATATACGGCTTCGACCCCAAAGCGGGCATGCCGAGTTGGGAAGAACGGCTGCAGCGTGTCCATCCACAAGACCGGGCCAGATTTCAGGCGCACATCGAGCGAGCGATAGCTGAAAAATCGGATTATGACTTGGAGTTTCGAATCGCCCCGCCGCACACGCCAATCCGATTCATTCATTCCGTCGGCCAGCCTGTTATGAGTCCGTCGGGGGAATTGCTGCACTTCGTGGGGGTCTCAATGGACGTCACCGACGGCAGGCGGGCGGAGGAAGAGCGCGAGAGGTTACGACAAGAACTGGCGAATCTCGCCCATCTGAACCGAGTGAGCACGCTGGGGGAGTTGGCCGCTTCGTTGGCCCACGAGATCAAGCAGCCCATTGGGGCGGCGGTCACAAACGCTCAGGCCTGCGTTCGATTTCTTGAACGCGATCAGCCTGATGTGCCAGAGGCCCGTGAGGCTGCTTTGGAAATGGTCAGAGACGGAAGGCGTGCCGCCGACATCATCGAGCGTGTCCGTTCGCTGTACCGAAAGGGTCCTTCACTCCAGGAGATGGTTGACGCAAACCAAGTCATTAGAGAAATGGTCGTTTTGCTGCACAACGAGGCGAATCGCCATTCTGTTACGATGCGCACCGATCTCGCCGAGAATCTCCCTAAAGTGATGGCAGATCGTGTGCAACTGCAGCAGGTGCTGATGAATCTCATGCTCAATAGTATTGAGGCGATGCGGGACACGACCGGTGAACTTAGCATCGAATCCCAGTTGGCTGAAGATGGGCAACTGCTAATTTCGGTGACAGATACCGGCATGGGACTGCCCGCCGGAAACGCGGACCAGATCTTTAACACATTCTTCACTACCAAGTCCCAAGGCACAGGTATGGGACTGGCAATCACCCGTTCCATTGTCGAGTCGCATGGTGGCCGCGTGTGGGTCACCGGCAATTCCGGTCGAGGAACAACGTTTCAGTTCACGCTTCCCGCAAAGAGCACGGAGCACGCATGATCTCCGCCGATGTGCCCACGGTATTCATCATTGATGATGATCTCCGTATGCGTGCAGCGATCCAGCGGCTGTTGAAATCGGCAGGATTACACACTGAGTTGTTTGCCACGCCCGAGGATTTCCTGCGGCACAAGCTCCCTGACGGTCCGAATTGCCTGATTCTCGATGTGCGACTTCCTGGAATGAGCGGGCTGGATGTTCAACACAAATTGATCGAGGCGGGGGTTCAGATGCCGGTGATCTTCATCACCGGTCATGGGGATATACCGATGACGGTCAAGGCCATGAAATCAGGGGCGGTCGAGTTTCTCACGAAACCTTTCCGCGATCAGGATCTGCTGGATGCGATTCAGCAGGCGCTGGAGCGTGACGCCGCAGTGCGGCAACAGCAGAACGAGATCGCGCACTTAAACGAACGTTATAAGAGCTTGACGGCTCGGGAGCGTGAGGTCATGACACTAGTGGTTTCCGGCATGCTCACGAAGCAGATCGCCTCGGCGCTCGGCACCAGCGAGATCACTGCAACGGTTCATCGCGGCCAAGTGATGCACAAGATGCAGGCCAACTCCCCGGCTGAACTAGGCAGAATGGCGGAAAAGCTCAAGCTTCCAACAACGAAATAGCCGTGCTTGATCCCTCAGCACGACCTTCCAAAGCTATCCGATCAAAGCACTCCCTTATGCATACTTATCAGCGACATTATAGAAAGCCATAATTGCGTTGTCGGGCGCGCGGACTACACTTGTATCTGCATGGCTAAAGAAAGGAGAGGAAGGCAAAAATGGTTACGGTTGTCGATGACGATGAGGCATTCCGGGCTGCGTTGCAACGTTTGCTGAAATCGGCGGGTTTGCCTGTGCGGCTGTTCGCGTCCGCAGAGGATTTTCTGAGTTCTGGCGAGCAAGACGCGACCGGCTGTCTTATCGTGGATATTCGTATGCCTGGAATGTCCGGGCTAGATCTACAGGCCAAGTTGAACGCTGAGGGTTGCCCGATCCCGACGATCTTCATCACGGCACACGGAGACGAGAAAATGCGGCTCCAGGCGATGCGGGGCGGCGCCGTAAAGTTCCTCGCAAAGCCATTTGACGCCGGAATTCTACTCGAGAGCGTTCAAGTGGCTTTGGATAGCTGGGGCAAGAGTCAAGGTTGTAAGACGATCTGATTGGGAGGCATGTTGTGAGCTGCTTGGAAAGACTTCCGTCTGGCGGCCAAGGCGGCAGAGACGGCCAATTTGATCAGATCGTCGGCAAAAGCCCCACCCTGGAAGCCGTTCTCGCGCAGGTTGAACGGGTCGCGCCTACCACCGCTACTGTCTTAATTCAAGGAGAAACGGGCACTGGCAAGGAGTTGATCGCGAAAGCGATTCACAACATCAGCCCGCGCTATGATCGTCCATTCGTAAAGGTAAATTGCGCTGCTATTCCCCTCGATTTGCTGGAGAGCGAGCTGTTTGGTCATGAGAAAGGAGCTTTCACGGGAGCGATCGCGCAGAAAACCGGGCGCTTCGAACTTGCCGACAGGGGAACGCTCTTTTTAGATGAAGTTGGTGATATCCCGTTGGCATTGCAGCCCAAGCTGCTGCGAGTGCTGCAAGAACAGGAGTTCGAACGTCTTGGGAGCGGTCGGACACACCGTGTCGACGTCCGGGTGGTGGCCGCGACGAACCGCGATCTGGAGCAAATGGTGAAGCAGAGCGAATTCCGTAGCGATCTCTACTACCGGCTCAATGTCTTCCCCGTGCTGCTGCCGCCGTTGCGGGCGCGCCGCGAAGATATTCCCGCTCTGGTCGCTCATTTTGTTGGGGTCTATAGCCGCAAAATCGGAAAGCATATTGAATGTGTTCCTGAGGGGACCATGGCGACGCTGGTCTCGTACGCGTGGCCCGGCAATGTGCGGGAACTGCAGAACCTAATTGAACGTACCGTGATCCTTTCCTCGGACGGCGTGCTTCCCAATCCACTGCCGTCAAAGCATAAAGAAACGCTCACTCTCGTGTCCGAATCGACTACATTGAAGGACGTCGACCGGGCTCTGGTTTTGCAGGCCCTGGATGAGGCGGGCTGGATTGTAGGTGGGCCAGAAGGCGCGGCTGCCCGGCTGGGGCTAAAGCGTACTACGTTAGCCTACAAAATCAAAAAGCTTGGAATTAGCCGACCTATTCAGAGACGTGGAGTAAAGGCGCCTGTAGGAGCGCTCCACCAGACTGAGTCGCCGGCAACAATGTAGTGACGCGCTGCGCATACTTATCCTCCCTGATCGAAAGCGTGCAGGCCTTCCTGTTTGCTCGTTTTCGGCCTGTCTTGAGAATCTCCCACGAGCCCCCCTCACCCGGTTCGCGGAGTTTACGCTGAGCCCCTTCCCTGCGCTCAGGGCCGTTCGCAGTGGAAGAGCGAACGGGCTCCCCACCCGCTCCCCCGAAGGGACCAGGGCGGTTTTTTCATGCTTCGGAGTGTAGCAAAGCGATGCGAATATCTGACACGGGTTTTCCCCAAAACTTGTTCAGGGGCAGTCTCAATCTTTCCGTTCATTTTGACTTAGCTGTACCTGGCGCAGTGCCAAGCGATGTCTCTGGCTTGACGCCAGAGATTTGACACCCAGCCAAGCACTTCGGCATTCGCCATTTCACAACTCCTTGGAATTCAATCGCGTCACGTGAAGCTGTGCCCTGGCAAGAGGCTTGCTCTTGTATATGGCGCATAGATTAAATTCCGGGAACCGAATCAGAAAGGACAATGCTATGCAAGCAATTCAAGCTGATTACTTCGCTGGTTATCGCAGCCTGAAACTGACGCGCGACGCCGACGGTGTGCTGGTTGCCGAACTCCACAGCAACGGCGGGCCGTGCACTTTCTCGGCACAAGCTCACACCGAGGTTGTCGATGCCTTTTACCGGATTGCGCAAGATCGAGCGAACAAGATCGTGATCCTGACAGGTGCAGGCGGGGAGTTCATGATTGGGGTCGACTGGGTATCTTTCGGTGACGTCGCCGATCCCGGCGTTTGGAGCCAAGTTCACGACGAAGGCGCCCAGGTTTTGGAGAACATCTCCAACATCCGCGTGCCGGTGATCGCGGCGATCGAGGGACGCGCCCATGTGCACTCCGAGTATGCGCTACTTGCCAATGTGATTGTGGCGGCGGAAGGTGCAACCTTCCAGGATGTGGCGCACTTCGCCGCGGGCGTTGTGCCGGGCGACGGAATCTTTACCGCGTGGAGCTATCGTGCTGGAGCAGGGCGAGCGGAGGCCTTCCTGCTCAACCCACAGCCGCTGCCGGCGCGCACCGCCTATGAATGGGGAGTGGTCGCGGAAGTTGTGCCGAACGGCAAGGCGCTCAGCCGTGCGCGGGAGTTGGCTGCGCTATACCTGAAGGCTCCGGAAGTGACGCGCCGCGACACGCGCGTGCACTTTATTCAGCCCTTGAAAGAGCGCATCGTGCGAGAAGTTGGCTATGGACTGTCGCTCGAAGGAGCGTCGTCTGCCGATCTCGTGAAATCAAAGCAAGGCGAGGGTGAACCTGTCGCTCGAAAGGGAAAATCCGCATGAAGAGCACGAAAAACACTTCATCCGGCCAAGTAACTGTTGAGGTGACGGCACTTCGCCATCACGCCGAATCGCCGACAGGAGATGAGAAATGATTACAGGCTTCAGACTCAAACAAATCTCGCTAGTAGTTTTGTCGTTTTTCTCCATTACGTTGCTTGCCACAGCGCAAATGAAGATGTCCAGCCCCAAGACCGACGCGGAGAAGATTGCCGACGCATTGCGCGCCGGCCCGAAGCTCACTACCAGCAGCGCGACCATTCTCGACTGGCCATCGGCGCCTGGAGGCGAATTCCGCGTCCTTCGTAAAGGCTCGAATGAATGGACGTGTCTGCCGGGTATTCCGGGGTATCCGCACGATGAGCCGGGCTGTTTTGATCCGACCTTCCTGCAATGGATGAAGGACAGCCTGGCCGGCAAAGACCCTCACATCGAAACCGTTGGCATTTCCTACATGTATGCCGGTGCCTGGGTTCCCAACCTGTCCGGTCCGGGGCCCAAAACGCAAGACCTCCACGTGGGTCCTCATATCATGATCGTGAGCCCTCACGAGGATCAAAAGGAGTTGCAATCATTCAGCCACGATGGTTCGAACGGAATGCCTTACGTAGCGCACCTCCCGCATGGGACCGATCTTTATCTCGTGATCCCAATCCGAGAATGGAATGAAAAGTAACAAGCCAAGGAAACCGCGGCGTCGGCGCCGGGGAAACCATGTCCACCGTCCAGATTGCGATGATCGGAGGATTGCCCTACACCGCGCTGCGCGATGCCATCTTGACTCATCCGAGGTTGGTGGAGGGCCTTATGCCGTTGTTCTCATCGGTCGCATACGACTCGCTTCTCGCCTTCGATTTTGCGAGCGGTGCGTGCCTGGGAGCCATTCTACGATTGCCTCGGTTGTACGGGTAGGCATTGATGTTTTTTCCCTAGCCAAAGGGGATTCGCGTTAGAACCGAATTTCACAAGGTCCCGCCAGGAATAACGAACGGCGAAACCTGATCTCACAGACAGGAAAATGCAAATGACCACCCACACTTTGACAGCGCTAATCACAGGAGCAACGAGCGGTATTGGTCGGGCGACTGCGAATAAATTAGCCCAGCTTGGCATTCACGTTTTGGTTGTAGGCCGCAATGTTGAACGCGGTAACAAGACGGTTAACGAAATCCGCGGATCAGGTGGGAAAGCGGACTTTATCTCATCCGATCTTCGCGACGCGTCGAGCGCACGCGAAGTGGCGAAAAGAGCTATCGAACTCGGAGACGGTCATGTCGATATTCTGATCAACAATGCCGGAATCTATCCCTTCGGCCCCACGCATGAGATGACAGAAGAACAGTTTGACCGCGTGTTTTCGCTGAATGTAAAGGTGCCGTACTTCCTTGTCGCGGAACTTGCTCCACTGATGGCGAAAAGCGGTAAAGGCGCAATAGTTAATCTGTCGACCATGGCTGCTGATTTCGGCGCCCCTGGGATGAGCCTCTACGGATCGAGTAAGGCCGCTATCAATCTGCTAACCAAAACCTGGGCGGCTGAATACGGCCCGAAAGGTGTTCGTGTCAATGCAGTGAGCCCCGGACCTACGCGCACGGAAGGAACAGACGCAATGGGCGAAGGCCTCGAACAATTAGCGGCACAAGCGCCTGCGGGCCGTCCGGCTACAGCGGACGAGATTGCCGAGGCGATTGTTTTCCTGGCGACGGATCGTTCGAGTTTCATTTATGGGGCAAAACTCGCCGTCGACGGCGGCCGCACCGCCATTTGAAAATGCACGGAGGTGTACGAATGTCTCAGGTAGAACATTACGAGACCCTTGTCATCGAAAGCGGGGCGGGAAAGAGCTTGACATGGAACATGGCGCAAGCGGGCCACCGAACTGCCGTTGCGGAGCGGAAATACATCGGAGGATCGTGTCCGAACATCGCCTGTTTGCCCAGCAAGAACGTCATTCGCAGCGCAAAGGCAAATTGGTTTGCGCGGCACGGAGCAGAGTACGGCATCCAAACGGGTCCAGTATCCACGTACTCCGACCGCCAAGGTGGAACCGAGAGATCAATGCGCCTTCTGTCATATTGCCGGCGCAAACAAGGATGAGGTTTGGACGCAGTTCTACCGGATGCTGGATCAGTAGTTGTGCATACACGAAGGCCGTTGCGCCTGGAAGGAGATATCAGCCATGAAAACCGATAAAATCGTAGTCCTCAGCATCGCGGGGTTGTTGGCGGTGGGCTCAATAGCCGCTTATCGCGGTCAGACGCGCATGGGCGGAACCGCCAACCATCAGACGGCCGGCACTGTTGTCGACGCGCAGGGCAATTTACGGGTACCCGCACACTACCGCACGTCCTACCAGTTCCTGGGTAGTTGGGCAATCGCTGCCGACAAGGGCCAAGGCTCGAAGGGCATCCATATCGTTTATGCGTCCCCCGGCACGATTGCGACATATCGCAAAACCGGACAATTCCCCGATGGCTCCGTGCTAGTAAAGGAAGTTTATCAAACGGCGACCCGACCGATGGCGACGGGCACCGTCAGCCATGCCCAAAAGCTGCAGGGCTGGTTTGTGATGGTGAAAGAAAGCACGGATATCCATCCGAACAATAAACTGTGGGGCGACGGTTGGGCTTGGTCATGGTTCGATGCTGGCAATCCATTAAAAACCACATCGACAAACTTCAAAACAGATTGTCTATCCTGTCACGTGCCGGCGCAAGCTACTGATTTGGTTTATGTCGGAGGATATCCCCCGTTACATGGTGCACAGTAGCTGACAGTCCTTTACTTGGGGGGTTCGTCGATAGTCGGAAGGCGGATAGTCTTAGATCAAGAGCGGCAGCCCGCTGGCCGCTCACACGATCGAACGCTTCCCGGTTATCGCCGGTAGCCGCCGTGTGCATCCATCTTTCGTTCGAATAGTCGAGAACGTAGCACTCGTTCCCTAGCCGGTCGCGCCTATGCCACTCGGTGCAACCGAGCCTGAGTCTTGCATCGTCAGAGTATGGCGTTTGCGAAAAGCCATGTTCCTGAAGTATCTCCTCTAGGCCAAAATCCTCTTCCGTTTGCTCCGCCATCGGCTGCCTCCAATTCGTCCTACCATTGGGTCGGCAATCCCTGGATCAAAAAATGAGCCACAGTTATGCCCGCAAATCTCTCGCGTGCACGAGCGTGACTAATAGCGAGAACTTTGCTTTTCCTCTTCGGATACCCCACGGTATCAAATTCCTGCGCCTCGCGGTGACGGCCAAGCAGTGCAGTTATTCGTGTCGCGCCATAACTCATGCCCACCACACCCGGCTGCCATGCCATATTTCTGTCTTGACGCCAAAGATTTGACACCCCACCCGAGCACTTCGGCACTCGCCGTTTCACAAATCCTTTCAGTTCAAGCACGTCGTGTGAGGCCGCGCCCTGGCAGGAGGCTTGCTCTTGTAACCGGCGGAGATGGTCTTTCATGGCGCAACCTTCCCGGTCCTGTCGAGCACACCCCGAGAAAGTGTCGAGTCTGCCAGGGTGCTGATCCTGGCCGTGATCCCGACGAAGCCTGTGCGCGAGAGGAACGGCTAATGATCGCTAAATGATGCTTTGAAACATTGCCTGCTTCGTACCGTTCCGCCCTGCAGCTTCGGGACGTCGACGGGATGACCACCGAGGAAGCAGCAGAGGCGCTGCGCGTCTCCGAGGAGACACTCAAGTCTCGATTGCATCGAGCGCGCTTGGAACTATCGAGGCGAGTCCGCGATGCCCCAGGATACTCGCACAAGGCACGCGGCCCGCAACCGATCGAAAGTTCCGAGCGCAAGGGATTGTGACGGCCGCACAGTTTTCGATTCGGGTAAACGGCCCGGATCCCAACAATCTGAGAAAAGGAGTCAGCTATGTCGAAAGGACTTTCAGGAAAAGTAGCCGTGATCACAGGAGGCAGCAGTGGCATCGGGCTTGCCACCGCGAAGCGGTTTGTGGAAGAAGGCGCCTACGTGTTTATCACCGGGAGGCGTCAGGCGGAACTGGACAAAGCAGTCGCAGAAATTGGGACGGACGTGACGGCAGTGCGCGCCGATGTATCCAAGCTGGAGGATCTGGATCGCCTTTATCAGGAGGTCGCAGAAAAAAAAGGCAAAATCGATATCCTCTTTGCCAACGCGGGTATTGTTGAGACGGTGGCGACTCCGGCGGCGACTGCCGAGCATTTCGACCGAACGTTCAACACCAATGCTCGTGGCGTTTACTTTACCGTCCAGAAGGCATTGCCGCTGCTCAATGACGGCGCCTCGATCATTGTGACCGGCTCCGGCGTATGGCAGAAGGGCATCCCGATCTACGGGACCTACGCCGCTACCAAGGCCGCTCTTCGCTCCTATGTTCGGACCTGGACTGCCGAGTTTGCGCGTCGAGGGATCCGCGCAAACGTCATTAGCCCTGGACCGATCGAAACGCCCATTATTGACGGACAGTTTTCGACTAAAGCAGCCGCTGATGCATTGAGGGAGCAGTTCAAGGCGACTATCCCACTCGGCCGGATTGGACTCCCAGAGGAAGTCGCTTCGGCTGCATTGTTCCTTGCTTCGAAGGAAGGCAGTTATATCACCGGCGTTGACCTGCCTGTCGATGGCGGACTCACGGCTGTTTGACTCACACGGCACAGTAGAACCGGCGATTCTCTCAGGAATTCTTTCTAGAGGAGATTCAGACGGCGTGAAAAACTTGAAGAACCACTCGTAATTCAAACTTAAAAGGAGATCACAAAATGAGCACCGATCGAATTCGTCGCTTACTGGTGTCCAGCGCGTTTGCTTTCGCTCTGCTTGCCTTCCTGCTGGGTGTCTCTGCCCAAAAGAGCTTGGCACAGGGGGAGAGCTTTTCTAAAGGTCATTCAGGAGCAGTCTACACACTCTCAAATCAGCCCACGGGGAATTCGGTAATTGTTTTTGATCGCGCTGCGGATGGAACGCTAACGCTTGCCGGCAGTTTCCCTACTGGCGGAACCGGCTTGGTTGGAGGGCCCTTCCCAAAGATCGATCCGCTGGAATCTCAAGGAGCCGTCATGCTGAGCCGGAGCCGTCGGCTGCTCTTCGCCGTTAATGCTGGCAGCAATTCAGTTTCCGCGTTTGCGGTGGATGGCGACCACCTCTATCTCCTGAACACGATCAGCTCGGGCGGCACGCTGCCGGTCAGCATCGACGTCCATCGAAACTTGGTCTACGTCCTGAACGCCGGCGGCACTCCCAATATCACAGGTTTCACAATCGATCCTCGCACAAACAAACTCGTCCCGCTGGCAGGATCCGCGAGACCTCTCGCCGGGGGGAGCGCAGCAGCTCCGGCCGAGGTTAGCTTCAGCTTGGACGGTAGCATTCTCATGGTGACGGAAAAAGGTACCCAGACGATTGACACCTACACGGTGAACCGGGACGGGACTGCCTCAGGGCCCGTCTCGAACCGCTCCAGCGGACCCACTCCATTTGGGTTCGAATTTACCCACAGGAGAATTGCGGTCGTTTCGGAAGCTAATGCAGCCGCAACCAATGCGGCGTCCTCTTACATGGCCGAGGAGGACGGACAACTGAGATTGATCACGGGCTCGCTATCTGATGGCCAGAAAGCAGCCTGCTGGGCAGTCGTAACCAGCGATGGCCGTTATGCCTACGTCGTGAACGCCGGTAATTCCACCGTTTCAAGCTACGAGGTATCGCCGGAAGGCTATCTGACTCTGCTGGATCCAACTGCTGCGGTCACCAGCTCCGGCGGTGCACCGACCGATTCTGCCTTCAGCAGCGACAGCAAGTTCCTTTATGTCCGCGATGCAGGGCTGAATGTGATTGACGGCTTTCGAGTGGAAGCAGATGGCAGCCTCACTCCGGTGGGCACGACCGACGGAGCTCCGACGGGTGGTCAGGGATTGGCCGCGCGCTAGCGGCCTATGTCAACCCATGGTGGAACGAGGATGCGATCAATCAGGACTTCGGCGGCCAGTTGCGTGAGGAATTCAATGTCCTCACCTTTGCGCGACAAACTGATTACGGGCCCCGGTGGCAAGCCATTTGGAAGCGCCGGCTTCATCATCATCTGCCCCATCGTTCTGCGCCTCGACTGATTGCTGGCTGCCGGATGGTGGACGCGCCCGCCGTTTCTGCCACTGATACGGCGGGCCTTTCACCCTGCGCGCCGCTTCTAACACGGAATCATGATGACGAAAGTTAACCCGCGACTTTAAGGCCATGATTCTTCCAATGCTCGCTGCGCACAATCTTGTAGGCAAGTGGAACTCTCGACGTGCGAACCAATTCACCGGTGGTCAGCGCGAGAAGCGCCGCTGGTAAGCGTGAGATCTATGCGCGATATCCTTTTTAAATCACTCAACGAATTTCCGATGGCGCGATGGGTTCCCATACCGCTTCGATTAATCGTTGGATATGGCTTCATGGCGCATGGTTTCGCCAAGCTATCGAAGGGCCCTGATGCCTTCGCCGCCATCTTACAAATGATCGGTGTGCCTGGACCTCATTTGATGGCATGGCTAACCATCTTGACGGAGATATTCGGCGGTTTAGCGGTATTCCTGGGCGTGTTCGTCACGCTCGTGAGTTTACCGATGGCCGCGGTTCTGCTGGTTGCGATCTTTACTGTTCATCTGCGCTACGGGTTTAGTTCGATCAAGCTTCTTGCGGTGACTGCTACCGGGGCGCGGTTTGGGCCGGTAGGGTATGAAACGAATCTCCTGTACCTGGCATGTCTCGCAGCTCTGGTGCTGGGCGGTTCCGGGCCTTTGGCAATAGATGGCCTTATCAAAAAGCTAACTTCGCCGGGCAGACGGTCGACCCCGAATCCTGCATCCGACGATGGTGGCCTGCGGAAGCCTGCTTCCAGAACGGCGCCAGACGGAGGCGGTTGTAGATAATGACGAGCGCACGGGGCTCATAAGGTGCTCTATGAATTCATCCCCATCTCCTGGAGAGCGCGTCATGACAGCTGACAGCGCCGGGACCCGTTCGCTACAGTACGGGGAAGTCTGGGGCGGCAACAGTGCGGTTGAGCAGACCCTCAGCCTCTCGGGCCTCATGGTCTGGTTGCATTCGAAACCGTTTCCCAATGCCTCGGGCGGAGGCGATCTCTATTATTTCTCGGTTTGCTCAACAAAATGGCCGGCGACCACATGATGAGTCACGACAAGATGGCCATGCATAGCAAGAAGCACAAGAAGGACAAGATGAAGCACGACAACATGAGCCACAACCAGATGAGCCGTTGATTAAGATGGACCATCAACAGTGATAGGCGACGGCTCCAGGTTGGGAAGGGGGCGTTGCAGCCCCCATCTCTCACGGCACCGGCAGCTGAATGAATACAACAGGGAACTAACAATTCAATACCGATTACACCGTTCTTTCTGAAGCTTTGTCGCGCCTTAGGAATCTTACTGGAGTCGGGTCTGCGCCGTTGACTTTGGCACCTGCCTCCCGGCACGAAGGGGCAGCGCAAATTGCGCTCGATAAGGAGTCTCGCATGGCAGACGTAAAACTTGCAGTCATCTATCCACGCCCGAAGGATGTGGAAGCTTTCGAAAAGGCGTATACGAACGAGCACGTACCGCTTGCTGTTGCAAAGCTCGGCGGCAAGACCAAGATC
>JBOGJX010000240.1:0-5548 GCA_050745285.1 Terriglobia bacterium | reverse complement strand
TCATGCCGGTGAGAATCTTGGTGTACGGATCCACCTCGCGGATGTACCAGAAGCGCGTCACCAGAAGGCCCCGCCCGGTCGAGCGGATCATCTCTTCGCGCGTCTCCTCTCCGCCCTCGAAGACCAGATTCAGCGGAGCCTCGCCGTATTCGTTGGGCAGCGGGAAACCGTGGCCTGTCGGCTGCGCTCCCATTCTCTTGGCCGATTGGCGGCAATAGACCAGATTATTCACCGCGCCGTTTTCCACCAGCGCCACGCGCTGGCGCGGCAGGCCCTCGCCGTCAAACGGAGCGCCACCTTGCGAAGGATGGTACACATCGTCACGAATCTGAATGTTCTCGCCCAAAACCTTCTGGCCCACCCTGCCGGTGAAGCAACTGCGTTGTTCCTCGACCGCAAGGCCGCCAAAGTCGAGCAGGAAAAAGCCGAGCAAGTCCATCACTGCGGAAGGCTCCAAAATGACGGTGTATTTTCCCGGTGGCGCTTCGCGAGGCTCGCGGCTTGCCAGCGCCTTGCGCGCGGCGCGGTCCGCCAGATATTCAATCCCCAATGCGCGCCAGCGCTGCCCGGTTTTCTTGGCCCATCCGGAGCTTGATGCGTCAAGCATGGTCACCGAGAACTCGGAAACGGATTCCTCGTGAAAGGCAGCGACACCATGGGAATTGTAGAGCGCCTGAACCGACGAGCCGTTGGAAAAAATACCCGCAGTGGTCAGGTGATCCTTTTCCGCCCGCTCGATGACGCCGCGGACAGTCTCAGCGCGCGTCTTGGGGCCAAGGCCGGCTGTCTCACCGTCCAGCCGATCTACCGCAAGATAGGTCTGCGGGCCGGGCATGGGAAGCATCTCGGGGTCGGGCGGTTCTAGACGCGCGAGCTCAAGCGCCGCTTCGCAGGCCTGCCGGATGGAGTCATCGTCAATCTTGTTGGTGCTGGCCCGCGCCGTCCGGTGATCCAAGACAGCCCGCACGGAAATATTGAGGTCTTCCTCGGCAACATTCTGATGAATGGCGTTGTTGGCAAAGCGCGTGAGGGAGTATGCCGTCCCGGTGATGGAGGCTTCCGTCTCATCGGCCTGGGAGTACTTAAGTACTTTAGTGAAAAGGTCGTCAGCGAGTTGGCGGGACAGAGTCATTCAGTCATCGTTTCATTGAGTCATTGGGTCATTGAACTACCGCTGGCAATGAATCAATGAATCAACGAAGGGATTTCTAATTCGATTGGTAAGCGACGCCCACCTTAACCTTCCGGAAGCGCGATGGCGCGGCCCCGTGGCCGGTCCCCATGGTTTGCATGGGCTGCCCCTTGCCGCAATTGGGAGTGCCCCACAGCACCCATTCTTCCAGTCCACAGATGGCGTCGCAGGAATTCCAGAATTCGGTCGTGATCCCGCCGTAGCTGGGATTCTTCAACATACGGGTCTTGCGTCCGTGTTTGATCTCCCACCCGATTTCCGTTCCAAATTGAAAATTGTAGCGGCGGTCGTCAATCGACCAACTGCGATTGGTCTCCATGTAGATTCCGTCTTCCGTGTCCGCAATCAAACTGTCCAATTTACCCTTTCCGGGAAGCAGGCTCACGTTGGTCATGCGGATAATCGGAATACGGTTCCAACCCTCAGCGCGCATGGCGCCGCTCGATCGCGCGTGGCCGATGGAGGCGGCGGACTCGCGCGACGTGAGATAACCCACGAACTGGCCGTCCGTGATAATGGGGGTTGATTGCGCGGCCACGCCTTCGTCGTCGTAAGCGAAGGTGCCGAGGCCGGGGCCATGCGCCATCGTCGCATCCGCAACCACGTTCACGATGTCCGATCCGTATTTCAGGTTGTTTAGCTTCTCCAGCGTTAGAAAGCTCATGCCGGCAAAATTCGCCTCGTCGCCCAGGACACGGTCAAGCTCAATCGGGTGGCCGATGGATTCGTGAATCTGCAGGCCCAATTGCGAGCTACCCAGGATGATGTCCTTCTCTCCCGCCGGACATTGATCGGACTGATGCAGCGCCACCGCCTCTTCGGCAATTCGCTGCGCGTTGCCGGGCAGGTCCAATTCTTCCACCAGCTCGTAACCGCGCGTCTGGTGCTGCCCGCCGAAGGAATTAGGATAAGAACGGCGCTGGATCTCGCTGCCGGCAAACGACGTCGCCACGTAACCCGCGCCGGTTTGCGTCTTGATCTGGCGAATTTCTGAGCCTTCGCTCGAAAGAAAGAGCTGATCAATGTGCCGGAAGTCCATGGAGGTTTCGGCCAGCGTGATGCCTGTGACCCTCCGCAGCTCCGCGTCCACCCTGAGCATCTGATCGAGGCAGGTTGAGACTGGGATGCTGAAGGGATCAATCTTGCATGCGGCTTCCCATCGCGCCACCACCTTGCCTTCGGGCACAAGGCGTACATCGTGCTTTTTGCAGATGGCGCTCGCCCGGGCTATCTCAACCGCGCGCGCCGCGGCAGCGTCCACCGATGCGCGCGAGGTGTTTTGCGTTGACGCAAAACCCCAGCCGCCGTCCGCGATCACGCGGATGCCCAGCCCAAGCGACTGTGAGTCGCGCGCTTGCCCCGCCTGCCCGTTCTTGGTGGAAAGATAACGCTGGCGGGTGTCGATCACACGCACCTCCACGTGGCTCGCGCCTTGCGCCAGCGCCGTATCCAGCGCGTTTTCAGCCCATTGTTTCAATTGGAAGACACTCGAGATGATTGCAGATTCAAAATTTCAAATTCCAGATTGATGCGTTCAAATTTGGAATTTCAAATACACTAACCTGGATTATTCACGAAGTGCGGTTTGGCAGTCAGAGGCACGGCCAGCGTTTTTAAGAAGAACGGCCGTGCCGTTAGAGTGCGCCCTTAATCTTTCTTGCCTTGCGTGCCGGGCGGCTCGTTAGAGCAAGCCGCCCGCGCATCGGGCAATGCGCGCTGGCGCGGAGCGCGGGCGTTAATCCTGAATCGAACGGCGACTATGCAAAATCCGGCTACGTTCCTTCGGACCACGAAGCCAGATATTCCACCTGCTCGGCCGTGAGCGTATCAATCGAGACGCCCATCGAATTCAGCTTGAGTCTCGCAATCTCCTGATCGATGTCCGTGGGAACCACGTAGACCTTTTTCTCCAGGTCCTTTGCATTCTCCACCAGATATTCTGCGGAAAGCGCCTGGTTGGCAAAGCTCATGTCCATCACCACGGCGGGATGGCCCTCGGCGGCGGCGAGGTTGATGAGGCGGCCCTCGCCGAGCAGATAAATCTTGCGTCCGTCACGCAGAGTGTATTCGTCCACGAAGTCGCGGGTTTGCCGCTTGCCTCTGGCGAGACCTTCGAGCGCGGGGATGTCGATTTCCACGTTGAAGTGGCCGGAATTGCAGACGATGGCGCCGCTCTTCATGGCCGTGAAGTGTTCTTTGCGGAGCACACTCTTATCGCCCGTGAGCGTCACGAAGATGTCGCCAATCTTGGCCGCCTCTTCCATAGGCATCACGCGGTAGCCGTCCATCACAGCTTCGATCGCGCGCGTGGGATTCACCTCGGTCACAATCACGTTGGCGCCGAGGCCGTGTGAGCGCATGGCAAAGCCGCGCCCGCACCAGCCGTAACCTGCCACCACCACGTTCAGGCCAGCGATAAGCACGTTGGTCGAGCGGATGATACCGTCGAGGGTGGATTGACCGGTTCCATAGCGGTTATCGAAAAGGTGCTTGGTGTCCGCGTCATTCACGGCAATAATCGGGAACTTCAGCACGCCGTCTTTCGCCATGCTGCGCAGCCGGATCACGCCGGTGGTGGTCTCTTCCGTGCCGCCCAAAATCCCCGGGATCAGTTCGTGGCGCTTGGTCAAAATAGTGGTCACCAGGTCGGCGCCATCGTCCATCGTCATTTGCGGCTTGTGAGCCAGGGCGGACATGATGTGGCTGTAATAGGTGTCGTGGTCCTCGCCCTTGATGGCGAAGGTGGGAATTCCGTAGTCCTTCACCAGGCTCGCCGCCACGTCATCCTGCGTGCTTAAGGGATTGGAAGCGCAAAGCACCACGTCCGCCCCGCCTTCTTTCAGGGTGATCATCAGATTGGCGGTTTCCGTGGTCACATGCAGGCAAGCGGAGACGCGCACCCCTTTCAGGGGCTTCTCCTTGACGAAGCGGGCGCGGATGATCCGCAGCACGGACATCCATTGCTCAGCCCATTCAATGCGGATTTTACCCTTGGCCGCGAGGCCCAGGTCCTTCACGTCGTAAGGCGCATTCACCGTTGTTGTCGCCATTAGATTCCGACCTCCTTGCGCAGCGCCGCTACTTTATCGGTTTTTTCCCACGTGAATTCGGGCTCGTTCCGGCCGAAGTGGCCGTAGGCGGCGGTCTTCTTATAGATGGGCCGGAGCAGGTCCAGCGATTGGATAATTCCCTGGGGAGTCAGGCGGAAATGCTTGCGGATCAATTCCACGAGTTTGCTGTCACTCACCTTGCCGGTTCCAAACGTATCCACCATCACGGAGACCGGCTCGGCCACGCCGATGGCGTAAGCCAACTGCACTTCCGCACGATTCGCGAGGCCGGCGGCCACCAGGTTCTTGGCGATGTGCCGGGCCATATACGCGGCGGAGCGGTCAACCTTCGACGGGTCTTTACCTGAAAACGCACCGCCGCCGTGGTGCGCCGTGCCGCCGTACGTGTCCACGATAATCTTGCGCCCCGTGAGGCCCGAATCACCCACTGGGCCGCCGGTCACAAACCGGCCCGTCGGATTAATGTGGAACTTCGTGTTCTCGTCCATCATGTGGGCCGGAATCACCGGCTTGATAACGCACTCGCGGATTCCTTCGGTCAGCGTCTCCCGGCTCACGTCCGCCGTGTGCTGGGTCGAAACCACTATCGCATCCACGCGCACCGGCTGGCCCTTTTCATACTCAACCGTCACCTGGGACTTGCCATCCGGACGGACAAAGTCCAGGATATTCTTGTGCCGGGTCTCAGCCAGGCGCTGGCAGAGCTTGTGCGCCATCATGATGGGGAAAGGCATCAACTCGTCTGTCTCATCACTGGCGTAGCCAAACATCAGGCCTTGGTCACCGGCGCCCCCCGTAACCACGCCCATGTCAATGTCGCTGCTCTGGCGTGACAGGTTCACCGTGACCTTGCATTCATCGGCGGTAAAGCCGCACTTGGGATCTGTGTAGCCGATTTTGCGGACGGTCTCCCTCACCAGCGCCGTAATGTCCGGCTTGGACTGTGTGGTAATCTCGCCCATCACATAGACGGATTGGTCCTTCACCATGGATTCGCAGGCCACGCGGCTGCGCGGGTCATCCTTGAGCGCCGCGTCCAGCACGGAGTCCGAAATCTGGTCACAGATTTTGTCCGGATGGCCTTCGGTAACTGATTCTGAGGTAAAGAGATAATTTTGATCTGCTTGGGACACTTTGGACCCCTTCTATAGATTTGAATGTTACCCGGTCAGCAAAACTACAAGCCTACCATGCGATTTCCGGCAGTGTCAACGCGCGCTTGGGTTTTGATCTGCCAGTTTGCGCCTTGGGCCGATGTAGCGCAGAGTTTTGCTTTTAAAACTCT
>JBOGJX010000239.1:0-5610 GCA_050745285.1 Terriglobia bacterium | reverse complement strand
TGCTTGAAATCGAGCCAGACCAGATATCCACGCCCAGGCTGCGGCGGAGCTCGTCTCCATTTGGATAGATGGCGCTGTAGGCAATGGACATCGCATAGGCGCCCCACAACGGCGTCGGCGCGGCAGAGGACTGTAGCATGGAAGGGACGGCGTGGATCACCACGTTCTCTGTCGCGCTGCCACCGGGTTCCAGCGCCATCAATTGCGGGTGAGGGAAACCGGGGATGCGAAGAACCGTTCCCATGGCGGGAATTGCGGCAGAGGGTAGCACAGACATGCGTTGTGTGCCAGTCTGCGGTTTTTCGTCCGGACTCCGTTGACCAGCCGCGGACCTGGAAAGGCGCAGGTCCGCGCTACTCCCCGCGGGCTCAAGATGGACGGCCAGCGTCGAGCCGCCTGGATTCCCGTTGACTGCGCCTGCGTCTAATGCGGGCCGGTAGAGCCAGATGGTCCGGTTGCCGGCATTGTGCAAATGAAGCGCCACCCGTAAAGGGAAGGGCGCCGTGGCCTGCGGCTCGACGACGGAAATCGAGACCTGAAGCGGCTCGGCGCTTGCGGCTGTCTGCGCCATGCTGGACGCGGTATACCCAAGCAGGAGCGCAAGCGCCATCGCTGTCGGAATCCCGAGCGCGTGGCCGCCGGGTTGATGCGGAAATGTTCGTTGCGGGCTCACCGGTTCAGATCATAACCGGTGCGGTAAGAAAAGGCGAGATGTGGTTCTGTTTTTCGATTGCCAAGGCGCGGGCAAATCATTACACTATCCGTCATCCATAAGGGAGGGTAGCCGCGGCATGGCGTTTGTGCCGTGGGCTGGCGAATGCCGATTAAAACCCACGGCACGCAAATCGTGCCGTGGCTACCCCTCGCCAACCTCGCCATCCCCCAAGGAGGATGACCGTGACGGGTATAGGAGAAAGTTCAGGAAGCGCAATGCCGCAAAACATCGCGGAATCAACTCCGGCGGAGCGCTGCTTCGGCGTGTTTACCGAGCCGGTGAAGACGTTTGCCTCGATTGCGCGCAAGCCGGATTTCTGGACGCCGCTCATTGCGATGATTGTCATTTCGGTGGCCACAATAGAGGTGCTGCTCAATCGGGTGGGGATGGAGCAGATCGTACGTCATTCAATCGAACAGAGTGGCCGGGCAAGTACGATGACGCCCGCTCAGATTCAAAACGCAGTAAGCCAAGGGGCGAAGTTTGGGGCCATCTCCTTGCAGATTTGGGGATTCGTGGGCGTTCCGATCGTTATTCTTGTCCTTGCGGCCATCGGCATGTTCATCATGAAGCTGATTTTTGGCAAGCCGGTGGGTTTGAAAACCGCCTACTCCGTGACCGCTTATGCTAATCTGCCCATGATCCTGGCCGGCATCCTGGCCATCATTGTGATTGTTTTCGGTGATCCTGCGAGCATCAATCCACGAAACTTGACGCCTACAAATATCGGGTTCTTTCTCTCTCCCGAATCGGTGTCGAAGCCGCTACTATCCATTGCCACAGCGATCGACTTTTTCAGCTTCTGGCTTATGGGGCTGCTCGGCATCGCCTTTGCGTCCACGACCGCCAGCAAGACCAAGCCCCGCAGCGTCTTCTTCTGCTTCCTTGGATTGTGGGTGCTCTTCGTGCTGGTCCGGGCGGGTCTCACGGCAATCTAAAAGCAGTGACAAGCGACGAGTGACGAGCAAGCGGTCCGTTGTCCGTTGCGACAAACAACTGACCACTGACGACGGACAGCTTTTGGCCGCTCAATCGCCTGAGGGCGCAATTGTCAAATTTCAAATTTGAGATTCTTGCCCGCGACGCCGGGACGCGGGCGCGCCTGGGCCGCGTGCACACACCGCACGGAATCGTGGAAACGCCCGCATTCATGCCAGTGGGGACGGGCGGCACGGTGAAGGCGGTAACGCAATCGCACCTCGAAGAAATAGGCGCCGGAATCATCCTCGCTAACACTTACCATCTTTACTTGAGGCCGGGCGAAGAGATCATCCGCCAGGCGGGCGGCCTGCATCGCTTCATCTCCTGGCCGCACCCTATCCTGACGGACAGCGGCGGCTTCCAGGTGATGAGCCTGAAGGGGCTGCAAAGGATCACCGAAGAGGGAGTGGAATTCCGCTCGCACCTCGATGGCTCCTCGCATTTCTTCACCCCCGAGCGCGTGGTGGAGGTGCAGATGACGCTCGGCTCAGACATCTGCATGATTCTGGATGAATGCGTGCCGTACCCTTCGAGCGCGGAGGCCACGCGGCGCGCCGTCGAGCTTACCGCCCGTTGGGCGAGGCGGGCGCGGCGTGCCAAGGACCGGTACGCAGCCGTGGTTGGCGAGCGGGAAGGCGAGGCCAGGAGCGCCCTTTACGGGATCGTGCAGGGTGGAGTGGACGAGGCTCTGCGCAGCGAGAGCGCGGCGGAAATGCGAGAGATCGGGTTTGCGGGGTATGCCCTGGGCGGGCTTTCCGTGGGCGAGCCGAAGAGCGCGACGTATGATGTCGTCGAGTTCACGGCGAGCCGCCTGCCGGAGGACCACCCACGCTACCTGATGGGGGTTGGCACGCCGCGCGACCTGATCGAGTGCGTCGCGCGAGGTGTGGATCAGTTCGATTGCGTCATGCCCACCCGCAACGCGCGCAACGGCTGCGTGTTCACTTCTGAAGGACGCCTGGTGATCAAGGGCGCGCGCTACGCGGCAGACTTCGGGCCGTTGGATCCCGCCTGCGGATGCGCCGTCTGCCGCCGCTATTCGCGGGCCTATTTGCGCCATTTGTTTCGAGCCGGAGAAATGCTTGCGGCGACACTTGCCACCTATCACAATCTCTTTTTTTACCTTGACACTATGGGTAAAATCAGGCAGGCTATCGCAGCGGGAGATTTTTGTAATTTCCTCTCAAGGGCGAGGACAGGCCCTTAATAAGGGTGCTGAAAACCCCGGGTTTGTCATGCTGAGCCCTTCGCTGTCATCCTGAGCGAAGCGAAGGATCTCAAGATTACCGCTCAGGGTAAACTCCGCGAAGCATCTGCTTGTCATAAGGAAATCAAAAGGATAGATTCTTCGCTTCGCTCAGAATGACAATTCCGATGGGCCCCCCGGCATCCCGCAAACGGCCTCGCCCGTTTGATCCTCCTGGCGAAGGAAGATCCTTTTACATCTTAACAATAAGGAATACATGTGATAGATTGCATGTTGGTTCCCCCAGTTCTGTTTGCGTTCGCCTCATCGGGCACGCAGGGTTTGTCAAGCTTTATTCTGATTCTGGGTCCGCTCATCCTCATCTGGTACCTCCTCGTTATCCGACCGCAGAGCACGCAACGGCGCAAGACCCAGGAGATGTTGCAGAATCTCAAAACCGGCGATCAGGTCGTAACCACCGGGGGAATTTTGGGAACCATCGTGGGCTTCGGAAATAACAGCGTCCAAATACAGATTTCCAGCCAGGTTAAGGTTGACGTGGTGCGCTCGGCCATCAGCGGATATCAGAAGAAGGACGAGCCGCCGCCGGCGGTGAAGTGAAAGTATTGACTCATTGATTCATCGGGTCATTGAATCAATGTGGGGTTGTCTGATGTTAGCTTTGCTTATGTTAAGTCGGTTTAGCAGCCGTGCCACGAAAGCCCTCACCCACCGCGAGGGAAAGCACTGCTTCCCCGCGGTCCCCCCTCTCCCCCAGGGCGACGGCTGGCCCCTTAACTTAATTACCGGCCCTCTCCCCCTGGGAGAGGGTGGCGAACGGGGAAGCAGGGCTTCCCGTCGCGAGCCGGGTGAGGGGTCTTGGCCGAACTTTTCAAGGCAGATTCTTGTCGCCGCGGCGCGCGCTCAAAATGACAGGGGCAGGCGTCCGGCAATGGATCAATGATTCAATGACCCGATGACTCAATTGTAAGGAACGTTATGGAAAAGAGCATTCGGAACCGGTCGATCCTGGTCCTCATCGTCGTGCTGGTGTGCATTTTCGGGATCGTGGGTTTCCCCTCCACCTTTACAAAACTAAAGAACAATCTGGCGGACAGAATCCGGCTGGGGCTGGATTTAAAGGGCGGCACGTACCTGGTGCTGCAGGTGCACGTCGAAGACGCGGTGAATAACCTGGCGGACCAGGCCGTGGCGCGCCTGCGCGATGACCTGCGCACGCGCAACATCGCTTTCGCGCAGGTTCAGAAAACGGATGCTACGCACGTCCTGATCAAGGGTGTTGCCCCAAACAGTCTGGCCGCGGTCGAGTCCCTGGCGGCGAGCCAATTTCCCGATTGGTACATTGGGAGCGCGGCGGGCGATCAGAATTCACGGGTACTGTCGCTAAAGACAAGCGTAGTCGCAACCACGAAGGATGACGCTTTCAAGCTGGCGATGGCCACCATCAACCGGCGCATCAACGGATTGGGTGTCACGGAAACAACGATTACCCAGTATGGAGGCCAGGGAAGCTATGAGATGGTGGTCGAGCTGCCCGGCATAAGCGATCCATCGCGCGTGAAGAGCGTGATTCAATCGACGGCCATGCTCGAGTTGAAGATTGTCCGCGGCGGACCCTATCCTAGCAAGGACGAAGCGCTGGCGTCGTTTGGCGGCGTGCTCCCGCTGGATACGGAGTTGCTGCCCGGCGTGACGGAGTCCGGCACCCCCGCCTACTATCTTGTGGACAGTATCGCGGCCATCACGGGGAGTGATCTGCACGACGCCGAGCCTTCCCAGGATTCCAACGGCCGTCCCGACATCAACTTCATGCTCACCCGCGCGGGCGCGGCCCGGTTCTCCCAGATCACGCAGCGGAATATTGGCAAAGATCTGGCGATCGTTCTGGATAACCAGGTGCAAAGCGCGCCGGTGATCCAGGGGCAGATCAGCGACAACGGCCAGATCACCGGAAGCTTCACCCCGCAGCAGGCCTCGGACCTGGCGCTAAAGCTGCGGTCCGGCGCGCTGCCAGCTTCGATCAGCTACCTGCAGGAATCAACCGTTGGACCCTCGCTCGGCGCGGACTCTATTCATCACGGCGTTGAGGCTTGCATCATCGGCTTCCTGGCGATCCTGATTTTCATGCTGGTCTATTATAAGGGAGCGGGAATTAACGCGGATGTCGCGCTGATTCTCAACCTGGTCATCTTGATCGCCGCCATGGTTTATTTTAACGGCGTGCTCACTTTGCCCGGAATCGCGGGCGTCATCCTCACGGTCGGCATGGGCGTCGACTCGAACGTCCTCATCTTTGAGAGAATCCGCGAGGAGTTGCGCGCAGGCAAGGCGGCCCCAGCGGCGGTGGCGGGCGGCTTCGATCACGCCTTTAAGACCATTATTGATACGCACGTCACGACGGTGGCTTCCGCGGCCATCCTATTTGCCTTTGGCACGGGCCCGGTGCGAGGCTTTGCCGTGACCCTGACCATCGGCCTTGTGGCCAACCTGTTTACTTCGGTTTTTGTTTCACGCGTGATTTTTGATTACGTTCTCTCGCGCCGCGCGCGCGGCGAGGCCTTGAGCGTGTAGCGGGTTTTTTTGTAATGCACGGCGTCACGCAAAGGCATGCGAAGGTAGCCACGGCACGGTTTGTGTGCCGTGGGTCGTTTGCGCAGCGGGAGAGTGGAAGTAGTGGCTTCTCTGGTGGCACGGCTAAAGCCATGCC
>JBOGJX010000238.1:0-5746 GCA_050745285.1 Terriglobia bacterium | reverse complement strand
AAGCCAGCCGGCGCAGCAAGCAGCGCCCCTACAAAACAGCAAGCAGCAAAGCCACCTGCCTCCGCTACACTACGGCAGACGCGAGTGGCGCACGAAGCGATGACAAGGGTACGATAAAAGGCGAGAGGGACAACTTATGGACTTTAAGCTCGTTGCGGAATATCAGCCGCGCGGCGACCAGGTGACCGCGATTGAAAGGCTCGAACGCGGCATCGCGGACGGCGAAAAGCATCAGGTATTGTTGGGTGTCACGGGATCGGGCAAGACCTTCACGATGGCGAAGGTGATTGAGAGCATCAACCGCCCGGCACTCGTGCTCGCGCACAATAAGACGCTTGCCGCACAACTCTATCACGAGTTTCGCACCTTCTTCCCCCACAACGCCGTGGAATACTTTGTGAGCTATTACGACTACTACCAGCCGGAAGCCTACGTGCCGGCGGGCGACGTCTATATCGAAAAGGAAGCCACCATCAACGACGAGCTCGATAAGCTGCGCATGTCCGCGACGCGCTCGCTCTTTGAGCGCCGTGATTGCCTAATCGTGGCAAGCGTCAGTTGCATCTATGGCCTTGGCTCGCCCGAAGCCTACTACGGCATGTTGTTGCTGCTTGAGACCGGACAGAAGATTGCCCGGCAGGACATTCTGCGCCGCATGGTGGAAATCCAGTATGAGCGCACCGAGGGGGATTTCCGGCGGGGCACGTTCCGCGTGCGGGGTGACGTGATTGAAATCTATCCGACCTACGAGGATAACGCGTACCGCATTGAGATGTGGGGAGATTCCGTCGACGCGCTCAAGCAGATTGATCCGCTCCTCGGCCAAGTAAAGCAGACATTAACGCGGCTTCCGATCTACCCTCGAACCCACTACGTGATGCCGGCAGAGAAGCGGGAGCTGGCGATCGAGCGCATTCACAGCGAGCTCGAATGGTGGCGGGGGGAGCTTGAGAAGCAAGGCAAGCTGGTGGAGGCGCAGCGGCTGCATCAACGCACCATGTTTGACCTCGAAATTATGAAGGAGATGGGCTACTGCCACGGCATCGAAAACTATTCGCGTCACCTTTCCGGGCGCCTGCCGGGGGAGCCGCCGCCGACCCTGCTGGACTACATCCCGCAGGACACGCTTCTGGTGATGGACGAGAGCCATCAGACCGTGCCGCAGCTTCGCGGCATGTACCGCGGGGACCGTTCGCGCAAGCAAACCCTGGTGGACTATGGGTTCCGCCTGCCCTCGGCGCTCGACAACCGGCCGCTGACGTTCGAGGAGTTCGAGCACCGCATCGGACAGACAGTCTTCGTCTCCGCCACGCCGGGGCCTTATGAGCTAACTCAGTCGGCAGGAATTGTGGTGGAGCAGGTGATCCGCCCCACCGGATTAATCGACCCTGAGATTGAGGTGCGCCCCACGCGCAACCAGATTGACGACCTTCTGGGCGAGATTCACAAGCGCACTCAGGCAGGAGAGCGCGTCCTGGTGACAACGCTGACGAAGCGCATGGCGGAGGACCTTTCGCAATACTACACGGAGGTGGGCGTGCGGTGCCAGTATCTGCATTCGGAAATTGACACGCTCGAGCGCGTTAAAATCCTCCGCAGCCTCCGCCGTGGCGAGTTCGACGCGCTGATTGGGATTAACCTGTTGCGTGAGGGCCTGGACCTGCCGGAGGTCTCGCTGGTGGCGATCCTTGATGCGGACAAGGAAGGGTTTCTGCGATCCGGCGGGTCTCTGATCCAGACGATGGGCCGCGCCGCGCGCAACCTCCACGGCAAGGCCATCCTGTATGGGGACACGGTTACAGACTCGATGCGCTTCGCCATCCAGGAAACGGAGCGGCGGAGAGCGCGGCAGCTTCAATACAACCAGGAAAATGGGATTACGCCGGAGACCATCATCAAGCCGGTCGATATGACTCTGGCCGCAATCGCCGAGGCCGACTACGCCCCCCTGCCCGCGCTCGAAGAGCCGGGGGAGCCAACATCCCAGGATGAACTCACGGAACTTATTTCAACCCTTGAGGAGCAGATGCGCAACGCGGCCAAACAGTTTGAGTTTGAAAAGGCCGCTCAATTGCGCGACCGCATCAAAGCCCTGAAGGAAAAGGACGCCGGCCTCGCACCAGCATAGGCGACTTTCATCTTTCAAGATCAGCCAGCGCGATAGGAGAGCGGGGTTTTACCCCCGCGTAACAAGTGTTTCCACTTCTGTATCCGTTTCGCGCCGTGAGCAGGCTTCCCATCTACGCTCGCCTTGGAGTTCCAGAGATCTGGCTGTACGACGGGCGCAGCCTGAGTATTCTGCGTCTGGCTGGCGATAAGTACGATGAGAGCCGCGAGAGCGGAGTTCTGCCCCCGCTGACGGAAGCCGCCCTATCTGAGTTTGTAGATCAGAGCAAGACGCTCACGACGCTCGCATGGCGCCGAATGCTGCGCGGTTGGGCTCGAGAGCGGCGCCAGCAGGCGCGGCCATAGGCCCGCTGGCGCACCCACCCGATAGATGCCTGAGCCCACGGCTACCTCGCTCGCCGATTGTGCGTTCAGAATGCGGGGGATTTTCGCGCTACGCGGCCTGAAACAGCGGGGTGGTCGGCAGTATCGGCTTTTTTGCGCTCGGATCGACGCTCAATGCAGGCTGTCTTGTAACCGATGCCCAGCACCACGGCAAACACGAGTGCATTGGCTGGAATGTGCAGGTTGAAATCCGTCACGCTGTGGCAAAGCAGCGCCACGGTACCGCCGATGCAGCCGAGGGTTACGGCGGGACGGTAGCGCCGCGTGTCGGTCACAAAGGAATGGATCATCTTGATGAGCAGCGCGAGAATGGGCACGAACAGAAGGACCACCCCCAGCCATCCCATCTCGGCGAGGAATTCCAGATAATCGTTGTGGGCATGGGTGAAGTGGAAGGTCAGCATGTACGTCTGAACGTGAGGAAACGCGTACCGGAAAGTCCCGAGCCCGGTGCCCGTCACCGGGTGATGGCGGATGATGCCCAGCGTGGCCTGCCAAGTGGGAAGCCGCCCTTCCGCCTCTAGACTCTGCGTTCCGCCTCGAAGAGCCTCAAAGCGGGAGAGGACGGGATTCAGCCCAATCCATATTCCATAGACCACGGCGATGAGCACAAAGGACGCAAGGCCCAGGAACCAAGCCTTCCGCCGCGTTTTAACCTGGGAGAGAAACCCGATGACAATAATCGCGAAGAACGTGGAAAGGATCCCGCCGCGAGACCGGGAAAAGATCACCGCCACGACAGCGACGATCAGCAGAAACGCGTAGATGAGTGATTGGATGCCAGCAGCGCTGGCGGTAGCGGGATCAACCCGTGCAGGCCCCCGGCGGCGGCCGTCCTGCCAGATCTGGAAATAGTAGAAGGCTGTGGCGAGCATAAACGGGAAAGTAAGCTCAAGAAATCCGGCGAAGTGATTGTGATTAATAAAGGTCCCGGTAGCCGCGTCAGTGTAAAACACCTTCTTGTAGGTGAATATCTTTTGCCAGTCCGCAAGGTATTGAACAATCCCGTAGGCGGCCTCGAAGAGCCCAAGGAAGATTAGCACTCTGACCAAGGTGCTCTTTTTTTGGCGGGAATCGAAGACATACGCCGCCAGCACAAACGCACCGAGGTAGGCAAAAAACTTCAGCAGGTGCAAGAGCGTGGCGTGAGGATAAATGCTGATCGTCATCGCATGGCCCACGCGGTGCTGGATGCTTGAGAGTCCAGCCGGGAGTATGCGGGCCGGATCGAGCGCGGAGACCCACCCTTGGGGGAGCGGAATAAGTTGAATGATTACGAGAAGAGCAAAGAGCAGGGGCCAGACCGGCACGTCAAGCTGGATGCGTCCTCGCCGGGCGTGTTGAATGAGCAAGGCCAGGAATATGGCGTAAATCGCAATTTCCATCAAAGAGTACGTCAACGGCTGGACACCACCGAACGCCAGCGTTGTTCCAATGATGGTCAGAGCGAGGATGATTTCAGTAACTCTCTGCATAGCTCCGTGCGGACTCCTTATTTCGATTCAAGCAGGAAAGCCCGGCCTTCAGCCACGCCTTTGCGCTGGCCCTTCCTCAACCTGAGAAAAGATGGTCCCTTTCCAGGGGACAAATACGCCTCGTTGATCTGAGGCGAAGCCTCGTAGTGTAGCAGAAGCGGCAGGACTTCAGGAATCCGTCCGCTTAGCGGGTTGATGAAAAACTCCTTTTAGTTGTCATTCTGAGCGAAGCGAAGAATCTGCTTTTCTCAAAGGCCGCTCCAACACAAGCAGATGTTTCGCCTCACTCAGCAAGACATGCCGGGGTTTTTAGCAACCTGCTAGAATAATGTCCGCCGCAGCCTTGAGGCTCGGTACGACGGCTCGGGGCGGCGCAACCCATTCTTTCGCTCGTCCCAGCGGGTTTGCGTTCACCATGATCATGGGGCACCCCACGCGCTTGGCGGCAAGCAGATCGCTCTCGGAGTCTCCAACGAAATATGTCTCAATGAAGTTGAAATGAAAATCGTGCTGCGCCTCGACCAGGAGTCCAGGGCGCGGCTTGCGGCACCAGCACCGGGCCTGCTTGCGATGTGTGCAGTAATACACCTTCTGGATATGCCCACCTGCGGCGTCAACCCTTCTCACAAACCGCGCCGTGATCTGATTCAGGCAGGCCAGCGTCATCAGACCCTTTCCGACTCCAGCCTGGTTTGAAATCACGAGAGGCAAATATCCCGCCCGGTGGAGCAGGCGCAGGGCGTCCAGCGCTTCGGGAAGAAAAGCAAACCTGCTCCACGAAGTCACGTAACCATTTTGAATTTTCCGGTTGATCACGCCGTCGCGATCGAGAAGAACAAAGCGAGCCATCAAAATTGTCTCCGGCCAAACTGGAACACGCCTCAGGAAGCAGCTCCCGCGTCTCTTCCTCGCGCGGGATTGCGGGTGACAGGCGGCCATTCGCGGAGGGCTCGCGCATAGTTGTCGTGAGTTCCGATGTCCACCAAATATCCGTCCAAAACCTGACCCCACATGGAACCCACAAGCTTCGGCATCACGTCTCTTCCCAGATCGGCAAAGGCGCCCTGAGGGAGATAATCAAAAAGGGACCGTCTGGCGAGAAAGAGTCCCGCATTGGCCAAATCACTGCGGGGATGGGAAGGCTTTTCCTCAAAGCTCAGAACCTTCCCCGCAGAATCCAGCGTGACGATACCGCAACCCTGAGGTTTTGGAGTCTGGAAAAGGCCTATGGTGAGTACTCCGGAATGAAGCGCGTGTAGGGCATCGAGGCCCGTCAAATCCGTGCTGACGAGGTTGTCGGCGTAAAATACATAAAAATCCTTGCTGTCTCCCACGAACTCCCGATTGGCGGCGATGGTTCCGGCGCTTCCGAGCAAAACCTCTTCGTGAAACAGACTAATTTTGACCCGTGACTTCTGGCTTCGAGCCCAATCGCCGACCTGACCAGCCAGGTGATGCGTGTTAATGAGAACTTGGCGGACGCCCCGCTGCTCGCAGAAGTCCAGCCATAGGCTTAACAACGGCCGCCCGTGGATTGGAACGAGGCATTTAGGAGTATGGTCCGTGAGCGGCCGTAACCGTGTGCCCAAGCCCGCCGCCAGCAGAAATGCCTTCGCAATACGATCCGGCAAGCCTTACCCTCTTTCTCAGAACATTGATTGTAAAGACTCGCCAGGCTTCGTTCCGTTGTTTTACGGCGGTGTAGCGCAGAGTTTTGCCTTTGAAACTCTGTGGTCTTTTGTTGGGGAATCATGAAAAGC
>JBOGJX010000237.1:0-4573 GCA_050745285.1 Terriglobia bacterium | reverse complement strand
CGGTGGCTTCACTGATCACTATTGTTCTCAATGGCGAACCGCGCGAGGTTCCCGAGGGGTTAACGCTCGCGGAGCTTATCGACTGGCTGAAACTTCCGCAAGACCGCGTTGCGGTGGAACAAAACCTCCGGATTATCCCGCGCACCGGGTGGCGGCAAACCATCGTGGCCGCAGGAGACTGCCTTGAGGTTGTACACTTTGTGGGTGGGGGATGTTAGACCATGCATTCTGCTCTCAGCCCTCCAACCGCTTTCATTCTTCTCACCCTGCTCATCAAGCTCGGCGTTATCGCTTCTCTCGCGAGTATTACGGCGCGCTTCAGTCATTTCAAACGTCTGCTGTTCGTTGAGAACCGCACTTCGTGGCAGAAGGTGCAATTTGCACTGTTTCTGGGTATCCCCTTCATGCTGGGCGTTCTCACGCGGGTGCTGGCCGGGTATCAGGGCGCTGACCTGAGCCTTGAAATCACGGTGCTCGGCGGGTTGTTGGGCGGCACGGTGGTGGGACTGATGGTGGGGTTTATGGTCAGCCTGCCGGCCGCGCTGATCGGGCATGAGTTTCTCGCGCTGCCTATGGCCGCGCTCTACGCCCTGGTAGCGGGCTCTGCGCGCTGGCTCTGTCCGGACAAGGAAGGCATCTGGGAATTCAGCCCGTTCATCGATCTCACCCTCTTCCGCTCTATCAAACTTCGCTTCAAACAGCCCGCGCTGGATTGGCAAGTCCTCTTTGCCTTGATGGTGGTGGTTCTCGAAATCGTGCGGCTTGACGTCGGGCCGCTCGTGGGAACCAGCCTCTTTTACCTCAGCTCGCCGCACTACTGGACGGACATCCTCATTGTCTTTGCAACGCTGGTGGGCGTAGGGTTGCCGGTCAAGATCTGGAACGGCACGCGCATCGAGCGCAAGCTCGAGGACCAGCACCGCATGCTCCTGCAAGCGCGCATGGACGCGCTGGTGAGCCAGATCAACCCGCACTTCCTGTTTAATACCCTCAATACGATTTCTTCGCTGATCCGTATGGACCCGGACACCGCGCGCACCGTTCTGCTGAAGCTCTCGCGCATTCTCCGCCGCCGTCTGAAGGTGCAGGCGCACTTCCTACCCTTGAAAGAGGAGTTGGATTTCATTGACGACTACCTTGATATCGAGGTGGTGCGCTTCGGGCGTGACAAGCTGCGCATCGTGAAGGAAATTGAACCGGGCGCCGAAGAAGTCGTGGTACCCAGCATGATCCTGCAGCCCTTGGTCGAGAACGCCATCCGGCACGGCATCGCTCCGAAGATCGAGGGCGGCTCGATAACGCTGCGCGCCCGCCGCAACCATCACCGCCTGGTGATCGAGGTGGAGGACGATGGAATCGGCATTCCAGCCGGCAGGCGGCAGGAAATTTACGCCTCAGGAATTGGCATCCGCAACGTCAACGAGCGCTTGCGCGTGCTATTCGGCGAGCAATTCTCGTTGAAGGTTAACAGCCAACCGGGAAAGGGAACGCTCGTGAGCTTTGAAATTCCCGAATTGGTGGTTAGCGAAAGCCCATCAATGCCTGAGCCAACAGCGGTGCAGGAATAAAGCAGCGGTCAGCAATCAGCTTTCAGCCGGCAGGCAGATTTGGTTTACGGCGCGGCGCTGCGTTCTGTGCAGCCGCAATCAAAGCCCACGTCGTGGTGAACGCCGTCATTCGGGTCCGCCGTTGCGCAGCCCACAAAAAAAACCGCCACAACGAAGCCGCTATTGCTCCTGCAAGGAGCCGCCGCATCTCTTGAATCCGCGCTGAAATTTACCATTTCCCAAAACGCAGGACGAGGCCGGCAGAAATCCGCGCGTCGTTTTGCGCTTTGGTACTGAAATTCGCGCGGAGGTAGTCCACCTGAAACAAGCGGACCCAGATATGGCGCGTGGCCTTGATGTTAAGTCCGCCGCCAAACGCCATCGCAAAGGCGTTTTGTCTGAGCGGCGGGCACGGCACTAGCTGAACGGGGCACGGTCTCGCCCCCGGTTCAACCCCATAGGCGGTTCCGAAGAGCGCGTGAACGTAGGGTTCGATGCGTGGAAAACTGAACAATTGGAAACGGGGGCCGTAGAGCTCTGTAAATCCGGGCGCGACCGCACCATACGTGGACGAGACACCGTAATGGTTGCTATAGTCGGCTTCCAGTCCCAGGGCGCCGATCAGGTGCGTGGATAAGGACGCGTCCCAGCCATTGGCGTTTTGGCTCGAAGCGGCTTGACCCAGCCGCAGATGGGAATAGCCGCCGAAAAGCTCAATCTGGGCGAAGGACACTGCGGGCGAAGCGCCAAAACATAGAAGCAAGCAAGCGAGAGAAGTTAGCAGTTTTTTCATTAGGTCCTCCTTTCAAAGGCAATCGCCGCATCTGAGTATGATGTCGGATTACTGCGCCGCGTATGATTAGGTTGCGTGACAAGCGTGTTGCTACGAGTTTTAAGTATACAGCGGCACACCCTTAAAAGGGCCAGAAATGGCGAGATTTCGGCTTAAAACTAGGCTGTAGAGACTGTGTAACAATTGGGCTGCAACGGCGGCGTCCCCGCCGCCGTGCTTCATTTTCAATCGGTTCAGCGGCGAGACGCCGCTACCGCCTCGCGCGAGTAGCATCCACGCGCCAGCAATCGGCCAAATGGTAGATTCCCGCTTTCGCGGGAATGACAGTCCATCCTGCACATAGAGACGCCGGGGGTATTGGCATGTCTGTGATTTATCAGTCTTGGGTGTGGAAGGCTGCCTACTTGCTCCCGGGAAAGTTTTCTACGTAGAAGTCTCCGCGCCTTCCCGTGTATATGGCTTTTCTGCCTCCCATGAAAACGTCGTAGCTGGCGGCTCCGGCCTTCATGATGCGGCGCAAGAACTCGCCGTAATCAATCTTCCCGCCTTGGATCGCGCGAAGCGCTTCCGCCACTTCACTTGCGGAGAATTGCTCATGGATTGCCGGTGGATTGTCTAAAGGCAGCGGGTACTGCGCGGTTTCACCCGAAAGATTGTAATAGGTATTTTGCAGCCGGCTCAGATCCGCGTGGTAGCGCTCCACGCCAATCGCCACAAGTCTTTTCACGACCTCCGGAAATGTCAATTTGTCCGCGAAAGAAAGCCGGATGCATTCCTCGATTACCGAGGTGTTCATTGTGCCGCCCATCGGAATACTCCTTTTAAGCTGAAGTTGCTGCTCATCGCAGCCTTGCGAGGGACACGTTAG
This sequence comes from Terriglobia bacterium, assembly GCA_050745285.1. Classification (GTDB taxonomy): domain Bacteria; phylum Acidobacteriota; class Terriglobia; order UBA7540; family UBA7540; genus RH2-MAG17b. The sequence goes on along the minus strand of JBOGJX010000237.1, from coordinate 1,365 downwards.
CAGGAGGGACCGGCAGGCAGGATGAATGGCAACGCGGTGAAAGCCTGCCATCGCTTTGGGCGCAGCAAGCAGCGCCCCCACGAACCCGGTTCATGCCGGGCGTCCCGGCAAAGATACCATCTGTTTACGGCCACGCGCTACATTGCGGGCGAATGGACAGTCGGGGTGCGGGCCAGCGCGACGACGATGATCACAATAGCAGCCGCGGCCACGCCAATAGCCACCCAGATCAATGCGCTCGGACCCGGATGAATTTGCGCCACCTGATCGTAAGGAATATCGCGGACTGTCCTGGTGTGATCGAGATCGAGCGTGAACGATTCTTCACCCATGCCGGCGATCCGCCCGTGAAGTTTTTCGCCGGTGGCCAGTGTGATCCCGGCGCGCTTATTCACGCCAAGTTTTTTCACCGCTGCTCTTACTTCCTCTGCATGGGTAGGGTTCGGCGTCTGGGGCAGCGCGGCGGCGCATTGCGTCCACGCCAGGCACGCGGCCAGCATCACAACCATCGCCTGACACAATAGACTCCACGTTCGGCGCAATTTCATAGGGATGTCCGCAAGTCTAAGCTCCCCTCGTCTGGAATGCAACGCCAAGTTGAGAATGCAAAGTTGAGAACGAGCAGAGACGAGTGACAAGAGGCAAGTGGCAGGAAGAAACCAGCGGCGCCCCACTCACGCCGGTCAATCGCTCCTTCGCTCCATCACGGTAAGCTATGTTAAGATGCTTTTGAGTGACCATGCGGAGCAGATCGATTCATAGAGGCTTGCGGGCGCGCTGGTGGAAGCCCCGGAGGAGCGAAAGATTCCATGGCGAATGATCAGACACCAAAGGGGAAGAAAGCGCCTGCCTCGATGGGCATGATTGACCCGCGCTTTCGCCGCATTTATATGTCGTTCTATAAGGAGAGTTATTACACGCCTACCGCACTCGATTTGAAAACCAAGGAATTGATTGCCATCGCCGCCTCCGCCGTGGCGAAATGCCAAGGGTGTCTCGAAGGGCACATTAAGAAGGCGCTGGAGCTGGGCCTGACGCGGGATGAGATCAGCGATGCCATCGTTGTGGCGATCGGTATCGCCGCGGCGGGCGTGGTCGACATGACGGACCGCGCCGCGATTGAGATGGACCTGCATCACTTTGACAATGACAAGAAAGCAGTGGCGAGTGACAAGTGACGAGTAAGAAGGTGTCAGGTTCCAGGTGCCAGGTATTAGAAGAATTGGAAGCTGACATCAGACACCTGGCATCTGCCTTTAACCCCTGAGAGCTCAAACAGCGATTTCTCACTCAAAGACCTTAAAGTAAGGCGTAATTCTGAGCCTCTTCATTATGCTTTTTACCGGCCTCTGTTATAACAAGATG
>JBOGJX010000236.1:0-11235 GCA_050745285.1 Terriglobia bacterium | reverse complement strand
GTCTCTCGCCTCTGTCTTCCTCACGCCCCCACCGCCTGCGGCTCCGGCTGAGTCGCCTCAAAGCGCACAGAAACCAGCCGGGAGACGCCCGCCTCTTCCATGGTGACGCCGTACATCATGCGGCACGCCTCCATGGTCCGCCTGTTGTGGGTGATCAGGATGAACTGCGTCTGCTCGCTCATCTGCTGAATCATGCGCGCGAAGCGGACGACGTTGGCCTCATCGAGCGGAGCATCGACCTCGTCGAGAATACAGAACGGGCTTGGACTGAAGCGGAACACGGCAATGAGGAGCGCGAGCGCGGTGAGCGCCTTCTCGCCGCCCGAGAGCAGCAGAACGTTCTGCAGGCGCTTGCCCGGAGGCTGGGCCACAAGATCAATTCCGCTTTCGGGGTCCGCCTCGCCGCTGAAGCGCATCTCGCCCACGCCGCCGCCAAAGAGCGCGCGGAACGACTCGGCAAAGAACCCGTTGATGGCCGTGAACGCGTCCATAAATTTCCGTTGAGAAGCCACGTCGATTTCGCGGATGGTCTCGGTGGTGTCATTGATGGACGCGAGCAAATCCTGGCGCTGCGCGTCGAGAAACGTGAGCCGCTCCTCAGCTTCCTGAAGCTCTTCGAGCGCCATCATGTTCACCGGCCCCAGGCGCTCGAGTTTGCCCTTGAGCTCGTGGACCTCTTCTTCCGCCAGCCGGAGCGGCTCGCCCTCCAGAAGCTCATCCGCCACCGCTCCCGCTCGCAGCACATCCGGCTCGGCCCCAAGCTCTTCCCGGCACTGATGCCGGTGATGGTCGAGGCCGGACCCGGCCCGAGCCTGCGCTACCTCAACCTCGGAGCGTTTCTCCCGGTGCGCTTCAAGCTGCGCCCGCGCGGCGTCAATCTGCGGGATCAACTCATCGCGGCGGGCGCGAACTCCTTGCGATTCCTCCTGGCGCGTTTGCATTTGTTCGCGCAGAGATTGCTGGAGGCCGCGCGCGGCATCCAGCGCGGCTTGCGCGCTTTGTCCTTCCGCTTCCAACCGCCGCTGCTCTTCTTGCCACTCCCCGGACTGCTCCACCAGGCGGGCCAACCGGTCGCGCGCCTGCGCCGTCTCCGCGGCAACCCGTGACCGGTCGGCTTCCGCCGCTCTCCAGCGCTCCTCGAGCGCGCTGGACTTCACCTGCGCTCCGGTCAGCGTCAGGTTCGTCTGGTCCAGCTCTAACCGCAGGCGGCGCGCCAATTCCGCGCCTTCGGCAATTCCTTTCTCCTTCTGCTCCTGGTCGAGACGCGCCGTCTCAAGGTCAGCTTGCAAAGCGCTGCGGAGTTGTTCGGCCTTCTCGCGTTCTCCCATGAGCAGCGCTGCCTCGCGTTCATGCGTGTGGATGCGCGCTTCGGCGCGCCGGGTGGACTCATCCGCCTGGCGCAACTTCTCACTTGCCAGCATGGACCGCTTCTCCGCGCCCATCTGCCCGGCGCTCAGACGCTGCAACTCTGCTTCCCGGCGTTCAAGGCGCTCTTTGGCTTCGGACCAGAGGCGACCGGCTTCCGCCAAGGCCGTCTGCAACTCCGAGGTACGCCGGTCAAGATCGCGGAAATCGCGGCGTAAGGCAAGCGGACCGGCGTTTGAGATTTTGCCACCCGAAACATACCGGTGATGATAGTGCTCGCCGTTCGGGGTAATAAAATGGCAGGACGGAAACTCCGCTGCCAGGCGCTGCGCCGCCGCCGCATCCTCAACCACAAACGACCGCGCAAGCGCCGGCAAGGCCGGGGTCCCGTTCAAGCCAAGCCGCGCCTCGAAGCGTACCAACTCGCCGAGCGGCGCCACCACGCCTGCCCGCTGGCTTACGTCAGGCATTGCGGGATGTGCCCGATCTTCCCCACGATCATGAAAATCGCGGACAAAAAAGGTGGAACGGCCGCTGCCTTCGCGTTCAAGCAGCGCGATGCCGCTGCGAGCCTCGTCGTGCCGTTCGACTACAACGCACTCCAGTTCCGTCCTCAGAAATTCCTCCACCGCTTCCTCGTAACCCGGCGAGACTTCAAGGAAATCGGCCAGCACACCAAGCGGGTGAAAACCCTTCGCTTGGGTTGAAGCTGAAAGCAGCCGGCGCACGCTATCGGTGGAATAGGCGTGGCGGGCCAGCGACTCCTCAATGGCCTGCTTACGCGCCGAAGCCTGGGAAAAGTCCTGGCTCAGCGTTCCCGTTTCCGCTCGCAGAGCCGCTTCGTCCTTTCGTTCCTGATCGAGCGCCGCCCGCGCTAGCGCTACCGATTGTGAAAGTTGAGATAGCGCCGTCTCGCTCTCAACGTGCGCGGCGCGAAGGGCCTCAAGCTCCGCCTGAAAGCGGTGGTACTCGTCTTCGGCGGCCGCGCGCTCCGCCTGCGAGCGGGCCAACTCGCGGCCAGCGGATAAGCTCATCTCGTCCGCCTTCACCGCCTGGTTGCGAATTTCCGAGGCGCGGCTGACCGCCAGAAACATTTCCCGGCGCTGCGCTTCCACTCCCGCCTCCTGCGATGCCAGGGCGCGGGTCAACTCGGACTGCTGGCTGCGAAGCTGCGAGGCGACCTGCTGAGCGCCGGACCATTCCTCGCGAACTTCCGTGGCGTGCTGCTCGCGGATCGCCGCTTCCTGCTCCGACGCCCGCGCTTGCCCGTCGAGGCGCGCGCGCTCCTCGGCGGCCTCGGCCGCGCGTGTTTCCAAGACGGCAGCCTGCTGGCGCGCTTTTTCGAGCCGGGAGCGCGTGCGCTCGCTTTCCAACTCGCTCTGCGCGAGCGCCTCGCGCATCTGCTTTAACTCTTCTTCCAATTGCTCGTAACGCGCCGCGGCGAGGTTGCGCCCGCTCTCCAGCGATTCGAGTTGGCTGGACGCCGCCGAACATTCTTCCTGGATGGCAGCCAAGTCCCGCTGCAACCGCTCGCACTCCGCTTCGAGCGCGAGCAGCCGCGACGTGATGACACGCTTCTGGCGCGCGCGGAGGTCCTGATGCAACTCTTTATAGCGCGCCGCCTTCGAGGCTTGGCGCTTCAGCGAATTCACCTGCTTCGAGATTTCCTCCAGAATATCGTTGATGCGCGAGAGGTTCTGGCGCGAAGACTCGAGCTTGGCTTCGGCCAGCCGCTTCCGCGATTTGAATTTGGAGACGCCCGCGGCCTCCTCAATGATCGAGCGGCGGTCCGATGGCTTCGAGCTAAGAATCTGGCCGATGCGCCCCTGCTCAATGATGGCGTAAGACTCTGGACCGAGACCTGTCCCCATGAAGATGTCCTGAATGTCACGCAGGCGGCAGAGCTCGCCGTTCAAAAGGTACTCGCTCTCTCCTGAACGGAAGAGACGGCGCGTAACCTTGATCTCATCTCCGGGGCGGCGTTTGACGGGCTTTGCCGGTGCGTTTAATCCGCTTGCCGGGCTCGCCGCAATGGTTTCTGCTTCCCCATGCCCTGCTGTCCCAATGAGATCCTGACGTGAGCCGGATTCGCCAGCGAACCCGATCACTTTCTCCAGCTCATCCGTACCGGCGTCCAAATCTCCGGACTCGACCAACACGATGCTTACCTCCGCCATTCCCGTCGGAGGGCGTGTCCCCGTGCCGTTAAAGATCACGTCGGACATGCGCTCACCGCGTAACATGCGCGCGCTCTGCTCGCCAAGGACCCAACTCAACGCGTCTGAAAGGTTGGACTTGCCACAACCGTTCGGCCCTACCACGGCCGCGGTGCTGCCGTCACAAACCAAGCGGGTGCGGTCGGCAAACGATTTGAAACCTAAGAGCTCGATTTCTTTCAGTCTCAGCAACGAAAACACCTCCGGCTCATAACTTGCCCTCAGGCTAGCACGGATAGAAAGTGTTGTCCAACAGAAACCACAACAGGAAGGATATTGCAATAAAGAACCACCAGATATAGTGGAAGTTGAGGTGTGCTGGCCCGGACGAAAAGCGAGGTAGCGCAGAGTTTTGTTTTTAAAACTCTGCGGCATTTCCGATGGATTCGATAAAGACCTACCGGCTTGTGCAGGTTCGGACAAAAAGCCGCAGAGTTTTAACAGCAAAACTCTGCGCTACAAGGCATTTTGCGCCGGTCCGGGAGAAAAGCCTATTTCTTTCCCTTTCCGCCGCCTTTTCCCTTGTGTATCCGCTCGAGAAACGCATCAAATTCCGTGGCTTGGCGAGGGTTCAAAATCTGCCGGATGCGGCCATCGGTCTGGGCGCGGAGGGCGTCAAACTCGGGGCGCTGCTGGGCTTGCAGGGCGTGATACTGCTTCGTTGATTCATCCATGATGGACCGCACGTCCTGGACCTGCTGCGAGGAAAGATCAAGCTGCTCTTGCAAACTATGGATAGCGGCCTGCTCGTTCCACCGGCGGCGCCAGAGGCCGCTGTTCCAGGCATAAGCGTAGAGTCCCACTCCGCCCAGAATCACGCCAATCACAAACGTCACAACGAAATATAAGTAAGCGCGCCGCTTCATAGTTTTATCGGCTTTCGTGATAGACCACCGGTCTTGTTTCGATCAGCGCCGGGACGGCTGGGACATTACCCCAATCGACCGGATAATTTACAGCCGAAGCCGTTTCAGTCTGCGGCCAGTAGGCGCCCACCGCCGTTTGCCGCCGCACGGGCCCGGAGGATGGCAAAATCAGCGCCAACAACAACGTGAACACCAGGACGAGAGTTGCCATGATCACGCGGCGGCCGGCGCTCTAGAGGAACTCGGGCGAGGCGAACCCTCGAGCCGCCTCCTCGCCCAACCGGCGGATCACTCTAGAGCTGAATCCCCATGAAGGCTCGGGCGCTGTCTCTCCGCCAAGAACACGCAGCCCCGCCCGCAGCTTTGCGGCATCCGCCGCATACGACCGGCAGCCAGCGCAGGCCGCAAGGTGCTGCTTCACAGGCGCCGTCAGATCACCCTCGCTGGCTTCCCACACCCTCCTCCTGATCTCTTCGCATCGCATAACTTTGGCGCCTCCCTAGCGCCATCGCTTCAGGTCCGCCAGCATCCGCTTTCGCGCGCGGTGCAAGCGAACCTTCACTTTACTTGGCGTCCAACTTAAAATCTCCCCAATCTCTTCCACGGACCGGTTCTCCATCTCTTTCAGCACCAAAACCGCTCGGTCTTCCACAGGCGCGCGGTCGAGAAGCTTCGTCACCAGATCCTTCAGGACGGCATCCTCCTCGATGTTCGGGCCATCCGCCTCGCGCCCGCCAATTCCAGCTTCGAGCATCTGCCGCCGTTCATCGGGAAGCTGCCAATAATAACTCAGCTTTGAGCTTCGCTGGCGCCGCAGGTAATCGTAGCAATGGTTGACGGCAACCCGGGAAATCCACGCGCCAAAGGAAGCGCGGAAATTATAGCTCCGAATCGACCGGTAGACCTTGACGAAGATCTCCTGCGCCAGGTCCTCCACATCGCCCTGCTGCCGGACCAGGTGGAAAACCAGCGAGAAGACACGCCGCTGGTACCGCTCCAGCAGCAGGCCAAAAGCTTCCTCGTCCCCCTTCTGCGCGCGCTGGATCCATTCAACTTCCTGTTGATCTTGGACGTTGCTCTCCATGCGCCTTCCATTGGCCTTGTCCCTGACACATACGACGAGCCGAACACTCTGCTGGTTACAGTTTTATGAGGCAGGGTGGGTAAGTATCCCCCAGCAGAGCCGGGGGCTCTACAAGGGCCGGCCTCTCAAAGGGGCCTGTTCGCCACCGTTCAAAAGACGCAGAGTGCGTGGCACGAAAAACACCCCTTACCCGCCCTCGTACCTCGGGCGCCCTCTCCCCAGGGGGAGAGGGCTGAGATTCACTCATTGATTCCCGCCCTCTCCTTGGAGAGGGGGTGGCCCGCGTAGCGGGACGGGTGAGGGGTATCTGCGGCTCTACCGTTGGCTTTTGGGCGCAGCAAGCAGCGCTCCTACGAATCCGGCCATGACATTAAAGGTGGGATCTTGCCCCCGGAATGGCACAGCCATTCCGCACAGCAAGCGGCGGAGCCGTGGGATGCGCCTCGCCGGTCTGAGGCGAAGAGCCTTGAGGAGTTATGCTGCGAACAGCCGTGCTTTCTATATTTGTGATGCTGTTTCTCACACCGGGCATTCGCGCCGCAAGCCTGCGGGAGCAGACCCATGCTTCCGCCCAAGCGCACGCGGCGCAGGGGCCCAAGCTGGTTGCCTTGACGTTCGACGATGGCCCCAAACCCTATGTGCTGCTTGGAACGAGATCGGGAAAGGGCGTGAAGTCGCAAAGCCTGCTTGATCTGCTGGACCGGGAACACGTTAAGGCCACGTTCTTTGTGATGGGCTGGCGGCTCTCGAAGAATGCGGACAAGCTGTGCGCCAAGGTTGATGGTGCGCCTTGCCGCGAGGGGGCGGAGGAAGAACACCGGCGCGGCGAAGAGATTGAGAACCACACCTACGGTCACGGTGATTTCCGGCTGATGGAAAAGCGGTACGGGGATCAGTGGATACTTAATGACATCAGCCGCTGCTCGACGGTAATCGAAGCGATCACCGGGACCAAGCCGCGCTATCTGCGGCCGCCCGATTGGGACATCTGGCCCGCACTCGAACAGAAGATCGAAGCGCAAGGCTACCGCGTGATGACCAAATCCAGAAGCGTGCCTGCAGCGCTGCGGGACGTAGACTCGGAAGACTATTTTTGCGTCGGCAAGGACCTCTCAAAGTGTCCGAAACCGTCAGATTATGACTACGTTCTACGCACGATTGCGCAGCGGGAGCGCGCGGGCGTTTACGGCCACATCCTTGTGTTCCATGAGCTTCCGCAATCGGTGGAGCTGCTTTCGCGGCTCATCCCGGAGCTTAAACAGCGCGGGTATAGGTTTGTGCTGTTGCGGGATTATATGGCAGCCATGAAAAACGGACGCGGATCCTCGTGATCGGCGGGTGGTGTACGACCGGGTTGGTCCAAATTAGGCCCAAGTTCGCGGCACGCGACGTGCGGCTTTGACGCTTGCTGCTTCGTAGAGGCGCTGCTTGCTGCGCCTAAAACCAGTGGGCGCAGCTACCCCCGCCCCTACGAACCTGATCCTCACGGGGCGCGCGCTGTGCATTTTCCAAATCGTTCTTTGGCGGCCTGTCCGGAACTGCGAGGTTGACGTGCTGAGAATGGGCATTGCGGGTCTTCCGCAGGTTGGAAAGACCACGTTTTTCCAAATTGTGACCAAGATGCACGGGGGTGTGCTGGCTTCGGGACGGCAGGAGGCGCACGTGGGGATGGTGGCCGTGCCCGACGGCCGGCTTGCCCGCCTCAGCGAGATGTTCCAGCCCAGGAAGACGGTGTATGCAAGCGTGGAATACGTCGATACGCCAGGCAGCATCATTGATCTGCTTCGCGCCGGGCCGCAGAGCCAGTCTCTGCGCGAGATGGACGCTCTGGCGCACGTGGTGAAGGCATTTGGAGAGGATGCGTCCCCCGCCGCAATCCAGAGCGATATTGAAAACGTTGAATTGGAGATGATGCTTTCGGACCTCGCCGTGGCCGAAAAGAGGCTGGAGCGCCTGGCCAAGGACGTGAAGAAGCAGAAGAATCAGGGGCTCGAGCAGGAGTTGCAGGCGATCGAAGTTTGCAAAGCCTCGCTCGAAAAGCAGACGCCCCTCCGCGAAGCCACGTTGACGCCGGAGCAGGAGCGAGCCGTGCGGGGCTTTACTTTTCTTTCGCAAAAACCGGTGCTTTACATCCTGAATCTGGACGAAAACGACGCCGTGCGCACCGGAGCGGCGGAAGAATACGCGGCGGCCGCCGGCCTGAAGCAGCGGCCGAAGACGTTGGTTTCGGCCATTTGCGGCAAGGTGGAAGCGGAGCTTGCGGAATTAAGCGACGCCGAAGCGGCCGAATTCACGGCCAGCTTTGGGCTGAAGGAGTCCGCCCTCGCGCGCATCATCGGGTCGAGTTACCAGTTGTTGGGCTTGATCTCTTTTTTCACGGTAGGAGAAGATGAATGCCGCGCCTGGACGATTCGCTCCGGGGCCACGGCGCTCGAAGCGGCGGGCGAAATCCACACCGACATCCAGCGCGGATTCATTCGCGCCGAAGCTGTGACCTACGAAGACCTCCTTGCTGATGGCAGCCTGGCTGAGGCGCGCACGCGCGCCCACCTGCGACTCGAAGGCAAAGAGTACGTGGTGAAGGACGGAGAGATTATGCATTTCCGGCACTCGGCATAAAGAAGCTATTAGCCGTCAGAAATGCCGCAGAGTTTCAAATGCAAAACTCTGCGCTACACCCTTTTCTTGCTGATAGCTGATCGCTGATTACTTTTTTTTCATGTCCGCAATTGAGATCAGCCTCGTGTTGGGCGTTGCCGCCGGAGTGGCAAATCTGGCAGGCGGCGTGATCGTATGTTCCCGCCCCTGGAGCCGGACTTTTCTCACGTACTTCATCGCTTTAGGCGCAGGATTCATGCTGGCCACGGCGCTGATGGAGATCATTCCGGAGAGCATTCATCTTGCGCCGCTCAGCTCGCCCGTATTGATTCTCGTAGGGTATCTCATTGTTCATTTTTTTGAGCATTCCTTGCCGGCGCACTTCCACTTCGGAGAAGAGACGCACGCGCACGCGTTTGTAAACCCGCGCGTAGCGTACACTGCGCTCGGCGGCCTGCTGATCCATACTTTTTTTGACGGCGTGGCCATCGTCTCCGGCTTTTTGATTTCCACCTGGCTCGGCGTGATTATTTTTGGCGCCGTAATCCTGCATAACGTTCCCGAGGGCTTCACGATGGCCTCGATCATGGTGGCGGCGCGCAAGAGCCGGTTCGCTGGCCTTGCGGCGGTGGGCGCGCTGGGGGTTTCGCGCCTGATCGGCATCCTGGCGATGGCGGCGTTTGCCAGCCGGGTGAAATACGGGCTCGCGCTCTCGGGCGGCGTCACGCTCTACGTGGCGGCCTCGGACTTGATTCCCGAGGTAAACCAAAAGCCCGGCATGAGATTTGCTTTGGCCGTGGCGGCAGGCGTGGTCTTGGTGGTTCTGGTACGGATGATCTTCTTTCCGCAAGCTGCCATGTGAGGCCGGGTGCGCATGCCTTATTCCTCCCAAGTTCTGGACCATTTCCATCATCCACGCCATGCGGGAGAGATTCCCGGCGCAACCGTGATCGCCGAGGCGTCGAATCCTGTTTGCGGCGATGCGCTCAAGTTCTGGCTGATCGTGCGCGATGGCATAATCCGCGAAGTGGGATTTAAGGCCGGTGGCTGCGTGCCCGCCATGGCCTGCGGCTCGTGGCTTGCGGAGTGGCTTGAGGGACGGGAAGTGGCCAAGCTTCCACTCCTGGCGGCGCGGGAAATTGAGCGCGCTCTCGGCGGCTTGCCTGCCGCGTCGCAGCATGCTGCGGCGCTCACCATCACCGCGCTCGATGCGCTCGTCCGAGCCATCCGCCTGGCGCCTGAAACCTGACACCTGCTTTTCTCCTGCTTGACTCAAAACTTGCGCAACGCTAGCATTTTTTTATGGCTCCCATGCAGGTCCGGATGCCCGCCGTCGCAGGACGATTTTATCCTTTGAGTGCCGTCCGTTTGGCGCACGATCTTGATGAGTATCTCGCGCCCACGTCAACGGAATGCGCGCGCGGCGCCATGGGGTGTGTTGTCCCTCACGCCGGCTATGTGTATTCCGGGCGGGTGGCGGGATCGGTTTACCGCAGACTTCCGCCGTGTTCGTGCTTCGTGGTGATCGGGCCTAACCACTATGGCCAGGGCGCGCCGCTCGCGATCATGAGCGATGGGGCGTGGCGGACACCCCTGGGAGAAGCCGTTATCCATCACGGTCTCGCTCGAATGATTCAAAGGCATTGCGCGGGCCTGGCGGAGGATGCTAGCGCGCACGCAGGTGAGCACTCGGTCGAAGTGCAGATTCCGTTCCTTCAGCGCCGGATGGCGGGCTTTAATTTCGTTCCGATCGTCGTGGGCGCGGCCGGGTACGAAACGCTGGTTGATCTGGGCCACGGCATGGCGCGAGCGATCGGTGAATTTGCCGGTTCCACCGTCATCATCGCATCTAGCGATATGAACCACTACGAGCCTGACGCCATCACGCGAGCGAAGGACGCAAACGCAATCGGCAGAATCCTGGCGCTTGACCCACGGGGTTTATACGATGTGGTAAGGTGGGAAAGCATTTCCATGTGTGGTGTCGGACCCACGATTGCCATGCTGACGGCTGTGGAGGATTTGGGCGCGACTCACGCCGTCCTCGAGAAGTATGCTACCTCTGCCGATGCGGGCGGCGAGCCCGAGTCTGTGGTGGGATACGCCGGAATCGTGGTGCAGACGTAGCGCAGAGTTTTGCGTTTAAAACTCTGCGGTATTTGCGCTAATAAATAGAAAAGCCGCAGAGTTTTAAAAGCAAAACTCTACGCTACTTGCTCTCACGATCCGATGTAGCGCGCATAGAGCGAGCGGGCGACCGCGGCGTCCTGGGTGCCTTTGATGATGGCGCGACCGTCTTGGAACACGGTGAGCTCGTAAGGATCGAGGGTGCACTGTACCAGGAATGTATTTGCCCGCACCGGACCGAATTGGGCGAGGCGGTTCTTGAGCGCTTCGAGATCGATGTGCCGGGATTTGCGCTGGTGGATTTGCACCGAGCCCCGGCCGCACATCGAGAGATGAGTGGGAGATTCGCCCTCAAGATAAGCAAATTCGTGCTGGCCACAGGTGCGGCACGCAGGATCGCGGCTGGGCGCCACCTGCTGCAGCCGGTTCGACCAAACGTCATAGGTGATGAGCTTGCCGTGCAGAACATCCGTTCGCCCGCAGAGAATCTTTAGCGCTTCCGCCACCTGAATTGAAGTGACCCAGGCTACGGCCGGACCGATCACACCTACGGTATCGCACGTCTCGTGAATGCCCTCCGGTGTTTGTGGCAGAACGCAGGAGAGGCACGCCGTCCGTCCCGGGAGCACGGTCAGCGTGACCGCGTAGCTGGCCACGACGGCGCCATAAATCCACGGCAGATTGAGCTTAACCGCGGCATCATTCAGCAGGAAGCGCGTGTCAAAATTGTCTGCGCCGTCCAAGGTCAGGTCGAAGCCGCTCACCAGCTCTTCAATGTTGTTCGCTTGCGCATCCGCGACGATACCTTCCACTTTGATACTGGAATTAATCTGCTTTAGTTTTCGCTCGGCTGCGACGGCCTTGGGCAGCCGACCGGCCGCGTCGGCCTCATCAAAGAGAATCTGGCGCTGCAGGTTGCTCTCCTCCACGAAGTCGCGGTCGATGATCCGCAGGTGGCCGACCCCCGCGCGCGCCAGGA
>JBOGJX010000235.1:0-7380 GCA_050745285.1 Terriglobia bacterium | reverse complement strand
CCGGCCGCCCGTCGACCAGACAGTAAGCGGCGAATTCGAGAACGAATGGCGGGGTTTCGGCATCGGCTAGGGTCCGGCACACGTCAACTGAATTCCAGCTTTTCAGGGTTTGAATGGCCTGGTTGCGGATTTCCTGATCCGGGTCTTCCGTGAGGATGACTAGGACTTCGATTTTCTCAGCCAGGGTTGCTGACAACTCACCCCGTGCCCCTTTACGGCGGATGACAAGTGGCGCCACACCCGACCGCAGCGCTTCCGCCATGGTCTTCGCCTTCGGCGTGTCGTCATGGGTTGGAGTCTTTAATGTCATCGCGAGTGAGGTGGGCCATCTTGACCTCGCCATACCGGCCCAATGGTCTCAGCGTAACGCCGTTCAGAGTGAGCACGGTGCCTTGGGCATTCCCGGTGGTCACGTCGAAGGAGTTCTTTGCAGTCAGCGTTCGAACGTCGTTGGGGCTCAGAACGCGCTGGAGAACCGTCTTACCATCCGACTTCACACTGACCCAGGCACGCTCCGTCGCAGCTATCTGAAGGACAAGACTCCCATGGGATTCCGCCGTGGCCAGCGCAGTGGATTTTGCTGCCGGCGGCGGCTGTTGCCCTACAGCGTTTACGGCTGTGGGCGGATTGCCGCTTGAGGCGATCCCACCTGAATTCGCGTCCATACCAGCTTTTACTGCGATCGGCTTCACATTCGATGTTCCGGAAGGATATGTGGATTTTGTAAGGTCTTGGGTACCCGCTGCATTCCCCGCCGCAATGTCGGGCGAAGGATTACTACCCCTGCCTGGAAGCGCGCCACCAGACGGAGTGGATGGAACGGGGGTAAGGTTGGTGGACTCTGAGGATGCCAGAACCTGGGGAGGACGGGGGAGAGAAGTGTTCAATGAAGCGCGGGCGCTCATTGAAGCGGCTTGCGAGGCAGGAGGAGGATTGCCATAGCCAACTGGCGCTTCGGAGGAGCGATGTGAGTATCTGAAGATTGCATACCCCGCCGCAAGCAGGATGATGGCGACGACCCACGGCAGAATCGGGGCGCGGGATTTATGGTTAGTGGAAGCGCCCGTGACCCCCAGTCTTGAAAAGTCCTCTTCTCCTTTGGCGGGAGCAACCAGTTGATACTCAGCCATCACCCGCTCTTCGTCCAGCCCCAGATAATTCGCGTAGGCTCGAATAAAACTCCGAATAAAAATTCCGCCCGGGAGCTTCGCGAAGTCTTCTTCTTCGAGCGATTGGAGAAATCGAACGCTGACCCTCGTGGTGTCGGAGATCTCCTGAAGCGAGATACCACGCATTTCGCGCTCACGCCGCAGATTTTCACCAAACCCGGCCATTTGCACATCCTCGGCCCATACGGGAATTCATCGCTCTCCGTAATTTAAGGATATTGCCTAGGCGGTTACGATGTCAACTCTTTCGTGCCGCCCCTTCTACTACCAGGCCATCTCCCACCCGCTGTTGTCCCTTAAGAATCAAATAGATAATCGCCCGTCTCTATGGGCGATCGCGGCAGCCACCTACGTAGGGGCCGCTGTTTGCTGCGCCCATCGGAAAAGGCCAAATCCCCCAAACCCCTAATCCTCACCCGGCCCCTTGTGAACCCTCCGGGCCGCCTTAGATCGTCCGCAAAGGGCATTCTGAAACCACAGCCTGAGGCGCATACATACACGGCAATGTATGCGCCACCCCGCGGCAAATCCCGGAGGGTTACATTTTAGATGGCGCAACATCTTTGCCCAAAGTCACATTCTTGAATGGCTTGACAGGGTAAAAAAGAGGCGTAAAAATTGGACTGTAGCGCCTCGTGCAGCACGATCAGCCGCAGCCTCAATAAAGGCCCACGACCCGGACCCTGCCCACTGTGGCGCGCCGCTGCGAGGTATCCCAATGCGAAATTACAAATTAGAAATTTGAGATGCCGATGAAAATAAAAAGGGTCACGGCGGAAAAAACGGCCGTAGCCCTCTGTAATCTGAAATCTAAAATTTCAAATCTCATATTTGAAATTCCAAGCAACAATCAGTACTTCGGCACCGATGAGTCCACCTGGTCCGACCAGGCGAGAATGCCTCCCTTCAGGTTTTTGATCTTGCGGAAGCCAGACTTCATCAGAAGCCCAACGGCCTGGGCGCTCCGGGCGCCGGAGCGGCAATGGACCACGATATCGTCCGCCGAATTCAACTCATTCATGCGCGCCGGGACATCACCGAGCGGCATGAGCATGGAGCCGGGGATGCGGCAAATCTGGAACTCATGCGGCTCACGCACGTCCACAAGCACGGGCGCCCGGCCGGAATCCATCAACTGCTTAAGCTCCGTGGGCGTGATTTCGGGAACGCGCGTTTCAGGCTCGTGCTCTTCGCCGCGAATGCCGCAGAACTGATCGTAATCAATCAGGCTCGTGATCGTGCGGTGCTCGCCGCAGACGGGGCACTCGGGATTCTTGCGCAGCTTCAATTCCCGCCACTTCATACCCAGAGCGTCAAACAGCAGGAGGCGGCCAACCAGCGAATCTCCTTTGCCAATGATCAGCTTGACCGTCTCGAGCGCTTGGATGCAGCCCATAATGCCGGGCAACACACCGAGCACTCCACCCTCCGCGCAGCTTGGGACCAGCCCCGGCGGCGGTGGCTCGGGATAAAGGCAACGATAGCAAGGGCCTTCTTCCGCGTAGAAGACCGAGGCCTGCCCTTCAAAGCGGAAAATGCTGGCGTAGACGTTAGGCTTGCCGAGAAGCACGCAGGCGTCATTCACCAGGTAGCGCGTGGGGAAGTTGTCCGTGCCGTCCGCCACAATGTCAAAGTCTTTGAAAATGTCGAGCGCGTTTTCGGAGCTCAACCGCGTCTCAAACGGAACCACCTCAACGTTTGGGTTGATATCCAGAATAGTATCGCGCGCGGAATCGAGCTTCGCGCGGCCCACGTCATCCGTGTCATGGATAATCTGCCGCTGGAGGTTGGTGAAATCAACCATATCGAAGTCCACCATGCCGAGCGTGCCCACCCCGGCGGCGGCGAGATACATGGCGAGCGGCGCACCAAGCCCCCCCGCCCCAATGCAGAGCACCTTCGCCTTCTTCAGCTTCAACTGCCCTTCCATGCCCACTTCCGGCATGATCAGGTGACGGCTGTAACGAAGGATCTCGTCCTTGCTTAATTGTGTTCGCTGCTCGACTAGATTCATGGTTAATGTAGCCATTGATTCTCCCTTTAAAGTTTGTCGTTGCGGCCTGTTGCGGCCGTCTGACGGCCGTCCGTGTCCATGCTTGCCCGTTTGACGAGGCCGGAACTTGGCTCTCTGGCAGGACCGCTGTGCCCACCGCACGGACCCTCCAACGGCGATTATAGAGCGCCGCTACAAATGCTGCTGCCGAAATTGGTGATTTTCTCGGGTGAGGAGCGCCCAGGATATCCGCCCTGGCGGAACCCAGGCTAGCTACAGATGCATCGGAGGGGGGAACCGCCGGCAATGGAGGGAACAATGCTGATCACATCGTTTGCGCTGAGCGGGGTTTTATCCTTTTGCAGGTATCGGATGTCTTCGTCGTTCAGGTAGATATTCACAAAGCTGCGCAGCTTGCCCTCATCGTTGTAGAGGTGCTTGCGCAGTCCGTTGTACTTGGTGGTAAGCCCGGTGAGCGCTTCCGCCACCGTTCCGGCTTCGAGTTCGATCGTGTCCAGTCTCTCTGTGTATTGCCGCAGAGGGGTTGGAATCATGACTTTAACCGCCATCAGAGCTCCTTTGTTTTATCTAGCGACTTGTTATGAAAATAGTCAAACGCTGTGTCAAAAAATAAATGGAGTTTTCAATATTCTCTGTAAGGGCGCTGCTTGCTGCGCCCGCGGACGTTGGGCGCAGGGGAAGCAGCGCTTCCCGTCAGCGGCACCCCTACGCCATTTTCATCCCCAAGTGGTGCGTCGCATGCGTATGGTGTCTGCTTTGAAAATTCGATTAGGAGGGCGGAAGGGCACGTTTTAACCGTGCCGTATCGTGCTCCCCGTCCTTACTTGTCTCCCGCTGCCGGCAGGCGGATCGGCCGCCGCAGCGGGAGAGTGCAAATCGCAGCCTCGTGGCGGCATGGCTAAAGCCATGCCCTTCCGGGTCCCTATTCACGCTTTGCAGATGCCGCCCGGCGCAACCTGGCCGATTATCTCGATACCCTCATCGTCAAACTGTGTGCGATCTTCCCGCAGGACCCAGGAAGTGAGCCGGCCGGGTCTTCCAGTTTCAACTGCAATGATAACATAAGAATACCACGGAAAAGCGTGATCCCGGTCGTAGTTGGAAGGCCGGGCGGGATGGTCCGGGTGGGAATGGTAAAACCCCACAATATCCAATCCCCGCGCGCGCGCTTCCTGCTCAACAAGCCTCACATCGTTGGGATCAATCAGAAAGCGGTTACGCTCCGATTCACGCTCCGGAGCGCTCAGCGGAAGCAGCTCATCCGCGCGGTCTGGCTCCTTGCGCAAATTACGCAGCGGCTCGACCTGTCGCACTTCCTTCGTATCTCCATCCGCGGAGCCGAGCATCGCCCCGCAGCATTCGTTGGGATAATCCCGCGCGGCGTGCCGCCGGATATCCTCCAGCTTGTCTTCATCGATTCTTAGCGCCATGGGTCGTTCGTTGGATGAAAGCAGAGGGAGTTTGGTTCTAAGCGTTCCGTGCAGCGGCCTTTGACCGCAGGGTTGGGGATGTAGCGCAGAGTTTTGTGGTTAAAACTCTGCGGCTTTTTCTATTTATACAGATCGACAAAAGTCCTGCGGCAAGCTGCGCCGCAGCGCCGGTGTCCTCACCGGTGATTTTCGGCGCTGAGGACAGCGCCGCTACAGAAAAACGCGTGGCCGGCTTACGTCATTCTGTATAATAACAGGACAAGCCGCAGAGTTTTAACCACAAAACTCTGCGCTACATCGCCTTCTCGGCCCAGAAACGCTCGCTCAGGTACTTGTCCCCGCTATCGCTGAAGATAGTTACGATCACGCCCTCGCGGATCGCTTCGCCTAACCTAAGCGCCGCCACCATCGCAGCGCCTGCGGAGACACCGACGAGCAGACCCTCCTCGCGCGCCAAGCGCAGCGTCATCGCGTAGGCGTCTTCGGTGGAAACAGCCATGTCCTCATCGGCCAAGCCGGGATCGTAGATGCCGGGGGAAATGGCCGAAGGCATGTGCTTCAAACCTTCAAGGCCGTGGAACGCCGAGTCCGGCTGCACGGAAATGCAGCGGACAGAAGGCTTCAACTCCTTCAACCGGCGCGAAGCGCCGGTAAAGGTTCCGCTGGTGCCGAGCCCGGCGATAAAGTGCGTTACGCGCCCGCCGGTCTGCTCAAAAATCTCCGGAGCGGTGGACTCGTAGTGGGCGCGCCAGTTGGCCGGGTTATCGTATTGGTTGGCGTAGAAATAAAGGCCGCTGTTTGACTCCGCCAGCTCGCGCACTTTCCGAATGGCGCCGTCGGAACCTTCCATGGGATCGGTGTAGATGATTTCCGCGCCGTAGGCCGCAAGAATCTGTTTGCGCTCAATCGAGACGTTCGCGGGCATGCAGATTTTCAGCCGGTAGCCCCGCGCGGCGCAAATCATGGCATAGGCGATCCCCGTGTTGCCCGAGGTGGAGTCAATCAGGATTTTATCCTTGTTCATCAACCCGGCGCGCTCCGCCTCAAGAATGATGTTCTTCGCCGGCCGGTCTTTCACCGATCCGCCGGGATTTTCCCATTCCGCTTTGGCGTAAACCTCAACTCCCCGAAGGTGGTTGGTGAGGCGGTGAAAGCGCAGCAGCGGCGTGTTCCCGATGAGCGAGAGCACGTCCTGCGGGCCTTCGAGACCCGTTCCGTCTTTTTCGCACGTTCCTCTTGCGTTCAAAGCCATTCGTCCACTACATTCGCATTACCGGCGTCAGCGTGTCAACTTTTGCCGCCAGAGTCGAGCGCCGGGCAGTCCTCGCTGGCGGTTGACGTCCTTTTTTTCTTGTCACTTGCCTCTTGTCACTCGTCACTAGGGGTTTTCATGCCTGATCAAGATCACCGCACGCTGGCCTGGATTGACATCCTGTGGCTGATCCTCCTGGCGGGGCTGGCCGTTTTGCCTCCCCTATTTGAATGGCACAAAGACATCATCCTAGCGGTCATCGGGCTTTATCAGATTTTCGAGAACAAAATCCTGAGGGGCTTCGCGCCCGGACGCCGGAACTTTGCCAGCATCCTGATCAAAGTGCTGCTCGCCACCATGATCGTCTGGCATACCGGCGAAGTGGAAAGCAGCTACTATCTCATCTACTTTCTCCCCGTGGTTTCCGCCGCCATGCTATATGACGGCTGGGGAACGATGTTCTGGACGGCGGTTTCCTGCGCCGCCTATGGTTTATTTGTCATCCGGGCGCTACAGTTCTACCGTTTCACGGAGGCCAGCGCCGCGGAGCTTGCCATCCGGTACGTATTCTTCTTTCTAGTGGCCGTCGTGGTGAATCGTTTTGTCTCCGAGAACCGCCGGCAAGCTGCCCGCTACCGGGAGCTCGCCGGGACTTTGAGCGACACCAATCACCGCCTGCTCGAGGCGCAGAACGACGCCAGGCGCTCCGAGCGGTTGGCGGCGCTCGGGCAGCTTTCGGCTGGGCTGGCACACGAGATTCGCAACCCGCTCGGCGTCATCCGCGGCTCGGCTGAGATGCTGAGCGAGCGCCTCCAATCCGCCGACGCGTTGACGGGCGAGCTTGCCGGTTACATTTCAACCGAAGTCGAGCGGCTCAACAGCCTTGTCGGCCGCTTCCTCGACTTTGCGCGCCCCCTCCAACCAAAACTCGAAGTGCAGCGAATCGCACCCATCATTGAACGGGCGTTGCGTTCAGTCCATGATCAGTATCCTAAATCCAAGGTTGAAATCGAGAAGCAATTCGATAATGATATGCCGCCTCTTCCGATCGATGACGAGCTTGTCGAGCGCGTTTTCATCAATCTGTTTGCCAACGCCTTCGAGGCAATGCAGGACGGCGGCACACTGCGGATCACGCTGCGCGCAGGGGAATCCAACGGCCGCGGTGGCGCCGTGGTCACCGTTGAAGACACCGGCCCCGGCGTTCCCGCCGCTCAGCGCGAGCAGATTTTTAATCCATTTTTTACCACCAAGAAGACGGGCGTGGGATTAGGTCTTTCCATCGTCTCGAAAATCGTGGATGATCATCACGGTTGGATCCGGTTGGATGGCGTGCCGGAAGGCGGAGCTTGTTTCCGGCTGTTTTTCCCATACAGTGGGTAGGTGCTTGTAGCTGGGCCAATATCATGCCTTGAGCTCGTCCGAATTACGCCCCGGAGCTTTGGACGCGGCCTGTAGCTTTGCCGCTTGCTGTTTCGTAGGGGCGCTGCTTGCTGCGCCCGCTGACTTTAGGCG
>JBOGJX010000234.1:0-6963 GCA_050745285.1 Terriglobia bacterium | reverse complement strand
CCGTTTATAGTGATCGTTCCCGGCGTGCTAGGTCTGGCCGTGCTGCCCTACCACCTGGTTCCGCAAGGCATGGCCCATGGCGGTTTACACAGTTACAATGACGTCCTACCCCTGATGCTTGCCCGTTATTGCGGTCCCGGCCTGCTCGGCCTGGGCGTCACAGCCCTGATCGCGGGCTTCATGTCAGGCATGGCGGGCAACGTGAGCGCCTTTGCTACCGTCTGGACGTACGACATCTACCGTCCTTTTATCCGCAAAAATGCTACCGATAAGCATTATCTTTCCATGGGCCGCTGGTGCACCATTGTAGGTGTCCTCCTCAGCATCGGCGCGGCTTACACGGCCATGTCGTTCACCAGCATCATGGATTACGTTCAGGCCCTCTTCAGCTTTTTCATTGCCCCGCTGTTCGCTACGGTGATCCTGGGCATGCTCTGGAAGCGCACTACCTCCAAGGGCGCGTTCTGGGGGCTGCTGGTCGGGACAGTCGCCTCGATTGGCATGTTCGTGGCCGTCAAGATTAACCCTGGTTCAATTCGGATCATCGCGCTTTCGCCAAGTGCATCAATCATGGCGGAAAATGTTTATAGGGCGCTATGGTCGTGGATTATCTGCGTGGTGATCACAGTGGTTGTGAGCATGTTAACCCAGCCGCGCAAGGAAGAGGATCTGGTGGGCCTGGTCTACGGCTGCACCGAATTGCCGTCCGAAGGGGATTTGCCGATGTGGAAGCGGCCCATTTTCTGGGCGGCCATTTCACTGGCTATTCTGATAGCTTTGAACATCATCTTCTGGTAGGGAGCTGCGGCTATGAAGGAGAAACCCAAGAACAAGCGAGTTGATGGAGGCCCCCCTCATCAGGTTGCCGTGGGAGTCGAAGAGCATCATCCGCGGAAAGGAATGCTGCCGGTCTGGTTCTTTGTGGGTCTTATATTAACGGTATATGGCGTGCTGATCTTCATCACGGGCATCCTGGAGTTCCACCATCCGCCTCATACAGTGCTCGCCAGCGATCTCCATCCAACCGTATGGTGGGGCGCCATTGTGGGCGTGCTGGGCGGCTTCTTCACCTACAAGTTTGGCCCGTGGAAACTTCGCCGCTAAGAAGCCACGCTTCTTCTGAGACTTCGCTCAACGGCCATTGCCGCATGGGCAAGCCTACGGAATGGGGTGTAGCGCAGAGTTTTGCCTTTGAAACTCTGCGGTTTTTTTGTCGGCGCCACGGAATGGGCTGTAGCGCAGAGTTTTGCTTCTAAAACTCTGCGGCTTTTATCGAATCCATCAGAAATGCCGCAGAGTTTTAACAACAAAACTCTGCGCTTGTTTTGTGGAATAGATGTAAGGTCAAGAAATCCAAAGGGTTAAATGGTAGGCCCGAACGGACTCGAACCGTTGACCTCTACCGTGTCAAGTGACACGTAACATTCCGCGTTTTCAGTAACTTTCCTATGCTCTTAACAACTTGCATGTGTCACAGTGTGCCCAGTAATGACGCAAAATGCCCGGTTTTTCATCCTTTACTGACACACGTACTGACACACGGTTTTGGAGCCAATTTCAGCCATAATCCGCGACCACTCGCCCGCTCTCGGAGTGACGAGGCGGCGATTAAAGCAGGTCAAGTCGATCTGCCTGATCCGGGAGCAGCGCGCGAATGGCCAACAAGATCTCGCGTTCAACGCACGGCCTTTCGTTCTCTGCGGGCTCCCTTTGCGCCGCCCGCCAGCAGACCAGCTCGTTCATCGGAGACGCAACGGCAAATTCTTCCTTCACGTCGTTGCGCATCCTGATTACGGGCTGCCCTTCGGTCAGGACCGGTTGATTCCCATTTGGATCGCAACATTGGCCGTGAAGCATCAGAGCCGAACGGTCCACTTCGACAGCGCGACCGCGATGCTAAGCTTCTTCCGCTTCCCCACAGATGGCCGGTACTACGCTCGAATGATCGACGGCTTCAAGCGAATCTTTGCCGCCACCGTCTTCTTTGGCACAGATGGAGAGTCTAGTGCCCGACCCTTGTTCGACTGGGCGAGGTTTCATTTTTTCGATAATGCCCAGCTTTGGTTCAATCGCCCCGACTTAGAACTCTCCATCAGCTCGGGTGCATGGCGTAATACCATCACCCTCAGCGAATCATTCTACGCCGAAATCGATGCCCACCCCATCCCTGTTGAGCGCGAGGCAGTCGCCGTGCTCGCCAGCGCCCCTGGACTCCTCGATTTTTACATTTGGCTCGTGTGGAAGAGCTGGAACGTGAAAACCGGGCTTGTTCGAGTTCCTCTGTTTGGCAACGGCGGCCTTACCAGCCAACTCGGATGCGGCGAGTATTCATGCGAGCGGTTCTTTCGACGGAAAATTTCCGCATGGCTTCGCCGCGTTGTGACCATTTGGCCGCAATGCCCCGCTCGCATTTCGAAGGACGGACGCTGCCTCCTGGTCGAACCGTCACGAACACCACCGGTTGTCCGATCCCTCTGCTGACCCTCCCTCCGTCTCCGATCATCTCCTTCACCCCTATTGAGTGCGCATTCGCACCAGCTAACTCGACAGCGCGCCGCCAGTGGAAAACGCACGACTCCGGCCACCTGTGCATCGTGAAAGACGGTCCGCTACCATTCCTTTCTCTTCAATTACTTGCCCGGATGGCATCGTGAATCTAGGTCCGCCCATCGTGAATTTAGGTCCGTTTCATCGTGAATTTAGGTCCGCGTACATGGGCTAAGTTGATGGTGGCGGGGTATTTACACGCTCATCCTGTAGTACCTGTAGATATACCTGTAGCCGTCGCTGTGGATTTGTGCAAAACCCGCGGAAACACCCACAATGGAGCGCCCGCTGCGCGGGCTGAGACGATTACTCAGAGAGGCGTTCGGACTCGAGTGATTGGACCAGAGTGCGACGCAGTACCTTCAGAAATGGAACACCCGCCGTCTCAAGACTTTGCTCCAGCCGCACGGTGCAATCGCAGTCGATGCAGGCCCAAGGCTCCGAGCCATTGTAGTCGCGGCAACGGCCGCGATCGTGGGCATCCTGAACGCGGGTGAGCTCAAAGTAGTCTTCCCAGTACGGCCGTTCTTCTAGCAGGGGAGTGGGGCAGAAACAGACCTCCACCCACCGCGTCGTTCCGTCGTCGCACAGCCTGGCGGCTTGCATGTCGCGCAGGTATTCGCCACCCGCTACCGAACCGCGCCCCAACGTGGTGGCGTCGATGGCCTCAAGCAAGGCTCTCTCGCGACCGCATTTTACTCGCGCTCGGACAAGGTAGCGCATGGCTCCAGTATACTGTACAGAAGCGAACGACGTTTGGCTGCGCTCGGTCGCCCCGCGAATCGCGATACCGGCTATGTTGAGCGTGCGGCGGCGCGAGCTACCGCGGCGCGCCTTCTGCCAGTTTTACATTGATTCCTGCACCGCCGGTTTGGTTACCCCGAATGTCTCGGCAAAAGTCTTGGAGGGAGTTCAGCCATGAATTTCGATTCGGTTCCAAACCTGTTCATGGGCACGTCGAGTTGGAGTGCGGAGAGTTGGGTGGGCCCATTTTATCCGCCCGGCACGCCGCCTGCTGATTTCTTGCCGATTTACGCGACGCACTATAACACCGTCGAAATTGATTCCACGTACTATCGCATTCCGTCCCGCAAAATGGTCCAGGGATGGCGCGACCGGACGCCGCCCGGATTTACTTTTGCCGCGAAATTCCCAGGGGAGGTAACCCACAAAAAGTTGCTCGCGGACTGCGAGCGGGAGACCGACGAATTTCTGGGCGTCATGGAGTTGCTCGGCGAAAAGCTTGGACCGCTTTTACTACAGTTCCCCTATCTCAATCAGGAAGTAATGCCGAGTTGTGACGAATTCCTTTCCCGGCTCGCCCGCTATCTTGAGCGCTTGCCTCGCACTCATCGTTACGCCGTTGAAGTTCGTTACAAGAACTGGCTGGCCCAGCCGCTTCTCGACCTCCTCCGCGCCCATGGCGTCGCCCTCGCCCTGGTCGATCAAGTCTGGATGCCGACCATCACGCAGCTTACCGAAAAGCTGGACGTGCTGACCGCCGATTTCACCTACATCCGCTGGATCGGCGACCGGAAAGGGATCGAGAAGCAAACCAAGACATGGGACAAAATCATCGTGAACCGCGAGCGCGAAACCCAGACCTGGGTCCGCTACGTCCGCCAATTCCTCCATCGCGGCGAGATCGTCTACGCATATTACAACAATCACTACGGTGGATATGGCCCTGGCTCGATCGCGCTATTTAGGGGGTTTTACGTCACGCACAGTGACATGCCATGGTCGAACATAAGGTCACGCTGACAGGCGGCTGCCCTTGGCAATGGCACCCCGTCCTTGGTGTCTGTTGCTGTTTCAAAACCGCTATGCGCGAAAGACGGGGAACATTCATCCGGTTGCCCAGCGCAAGTCAAGCAACCGTTCATTCATACTTGAGACCTCAAGCCCTACGGCGGGAAACTCGTTGTACTCCCTTCCCTCCAGAAGTCGTCCCCTCGCTGACTTACGCACCCCACCCCACTGCTTGAAGAAAAATGGAACATTGGCTCGGCGGCATTGATCCCTGATTGAAGTTACCCATTCTTTGAGGATCGGTCGTGCACCTGGCCCACTCTCCCCTCCCACAATAACCCATGCGATCTCCCGAAGATCAAGGTCACCCACTGCCTCAAGCAAAGGCTCAATGGAAAGAAACCGCACCGCAACTTGAGCTTGGCGAAGTTCGGCGATGCGCGGCAAGCCGCATCTTTTGTTTTCAACGCTCACTCCCCACCAAATATGCTGATCGTTTGCAGCCAACGCGAGCGCGGAGTTCAGGAGATTCTTCATGCGTTCCGCGCGTTTCGTCAGCACTTGATACGTGTGCCACTTCGCGCGGCGCATCACCTTTGCCACTTCGACGATGTATTCCTCCGGCACGCTTTCATGAAATAGATCGCTCATCGAATTCACGAAGATCATCCTTGGCTTCTTCCAGGTCAAAGGCTCGAATAGCTTTTCGGGGACGAGCCGGGGGTCAAATCCGCGTTCGTACGGATGACCAGCGACGCCCCGGAAACGCTCCGCGAAAGTTGCGGCATAGCAGTGGGCGCAACCCGGACTGATCTTCGTGCAACCGCGCACGGGGTTCCATGTGGCGTCTGTCCACTCGATTTTCGATTGTGCACTCATCGGTTATGCACTCGTTAGGCCTCGCGGCCGACCGCCATGCATCTTACGGGAAGCAGATCAAATCTTGACCGCTCAGACCCGTCTTCTTGGAGGTAATACGCTTCACGGTGGCTTTGCCGCGCCCCTCAAGCCCCTTCAGGACAGATCGGTAGTGTTTCTCGATAAAGGGTAAGCTCCACGTTTTCTCTCGAATATCATCAAAGGCAATCGTTTCGCCGGCGAATTCACGAAGCAGGATCTGCTCCAGTTCCTCCTCTTTCGGGGTCTTCGAGATCAAGATTCCCTGCGCTTCGCCGGAAAAGTCAAAGGTCCCGTCCTCGTCACCGAGAGGCCACATCACTTGCTTCATCAGCAGGACGGCCTTGGGATGGTTGCTCACGTGAAGCAGGTAATATTTTGTTCGGTGTCCCGGAATCTTATCTTCAGGATCAAACCCGATCCGAAAGGGTAGAACATACCTGCCGTGAAGCTGTGCGCAAAAGAACTCGACGAAGTGACGTTCCCGAACTTTTCCCGTTTCACTCATGAACGGCTGGGAGCGCCATGATTTGTCGCCAAAGAGCCCGTCTACACGTTGGCACACCGCGGGATTTCCCAAGTCGCGGTTGATTTGGTACCACATGACATTGATCAAGGCTTCCGTCCCTGGTTGTCCGAGAATCCCGTTAACCAGTGGAACCGAAAGAGGATGACCATAGGGATCTATCATGAAGAAAGATGGTGCCAATTTATCGACCCGCGCGAGCATGTGCTCGACCAGCGCCTCGCTATCGGCAGCGAGAACATACACCTGAAGGCCGCTCTGGTAGGGTTGGAAGGGCGCCAAGCACCTTTCCAAGGCACTCGCTTTGTCCGCGTTCTTCTCGATTAAGACAATGGTCATCAGTCGTCCAGGCCTTGCAGCTACATATCTGTTTCCCGACCTGACCGCGACCAACGGCGAACCATCGACCCGCCGTCCTTCGAATTCGAATTCTCCCTCGCCAGCGTAGCAATCAAAGTAACACAGTCGCTGATTTGCCGAACCAAGGATTCGCGCCCACACAGGCAAGTAGCCATGGAGTATCGCGTGTTTGATGCGAGAGACGCGCTTAATACGCCGAAGGCTTTCTACTGGTTCAAGGTCGCCCGCGTTCGCCGCATCGCGCCGATCGGAATTAGCCATCGCTTCTCTCCTGCATTCGCCTTTTATTCGCCATCTTATAGGACTCGTTCTTCACCGTCAACCCAAATATTGTCGTTCGACATCTCTGATGGGCACGTTCGTCCGGCGCCATAAGATGAACATCCGCCATCGTCATATACTCACCCGCAGGATGGCTCCATGGTCGTAGACTTTTCATTTCAAAGCGCAAGAGTCCTATTAAAGACCGTAAACCTTCAGCACCTCATCGCCATAATGGTTAATTACTTTCACGGCGATCTTGCCGGTTTTGGGCGGGGCGAAGGGGCGGCTGACGGTGGAATAGAGCGAGGCCCAGGCGGCCTCGTTAATCTCCGCCCGGAGCGCCCGTTTCAGTCTTTCGTAGGGTTCCTGGGCGCCGGTGAAATAGGCGTGCCGCACAAAGAAGCTTTCGTCGTTGTAATTTGTGTCGATGAACCAGCAAGCGATGTCATCGGTCAAGTGGCTGCGAATCTGGCCGGTGGTCGGATCGTACACATCGAGGCCCTTGATCGTCACGACCAGCTTCTCCCCTTTGTCATTCTGAGGCGCAGCCGAAGAATCTCTGCCGAGACCCTTCGCTGCGCTCAGGGTGACAGAGGATGGGATACGCTTCACCTCAA
>JBOGJX010000233.1:0-6082 GCA_050745285.1 Terriglobia bacterium | reverse complement strand
CCCGCTCGCGGCGCGAAAGGGGGAAGCTGCAGGAGTCGCCGCATTCGGCGGGGTTAAAACCCCGCCCTTCCGCGAGTACCAACCGTTTCATGAATAATCCCGATTAAGCAGAACATTGAATCACCTCTCCGCACGGGCATTGGCCTGTGTTTACTAGGTTAAGACGCCATGATATTCTTCATCTCCGGGAGGCATGTTGTCGTTGAAATCCATCGCCATTATCGGTGGGGGCCCGGCAGGAGCGACCGCGGCGGAGCAATTGCTGGCCGGGAAATCTCCCGGCGGGCAGGCCTTGCAAGTAACTCTATTTGAGGAGAAGCCCGGGTGGGAGAAGCCTTGCGGAGGCGGTCTCACCGCAAAAGCCGCCCGCCGCTATCCCTTCCTGATGGAAGCATCCTCGCCTCACCTCCAGATTAAGGAAGCGGAAATGGTAGCGGCCAGTGGCGAATCCGTGCGCTTCCATCTTCGCGCGCCGCTGCTGATTTATTCGCGCCAGGTGCTCAACAATCTCCTCTTGCGACGGGCGCAAAGCGCGGGGGCTCGGGTAATCCACGATCGCATCATTGACTTCGCGCGCGAGGGCGCCGCGTGGCGGATCGACGGGCGCGCGAGCAAGTACCACGCGGATTTCCTGATTCTTGCCGCAGGCGCCCGAAGCAGCCTGCGCAAACGGCTCGCGCGGCCCATCGCAGCGCGGGATCTATTGCTTACCTTCGGATACTTCGCTCCTCCGTCCGGTCCCTTGCTTCGCGTGCAGTTTTTTGAAGGCTTTGAGGGCTATGCGTGGGCTTTCCCGCGGCCGGATCACGTGTCCGTCGGAATCGCCGGGCACGTGGGCGATAGCGATATGGCGGCCCTGCAGAGCCGTTTGGGCGAGTTCATCAGGCGTCACGGATATTCGTGCGAGGCGGCGCCGGTCTTTGCCCATATTCTACCCGCACTCGATGCCGCCAGTTGGCGCAATCTCGCCTTGTCCGGTGATGGCTGGGCGATGGCGGGCGATGTGGGCGGCCTTGTGGACCCGTTCACCGGCGAGGGGATCTACTTCGCCATGCGTTCCGCAGAGCTGCTTGCCCAAGCCATTCTCAGCGAATGTCCGGAAGAATACGGCCGTCAGGTCTGGCAGGAGTTTGGCAGCCGTCACGCCATGGGCGCTCGCCTTGCACCCCGTTTTTATCACACGGATTTCTGGGGGAAGCCGGTGACAACCCGCATGGTGGAATTCTGCTCGCGCAGCCCAGCCTTCATGGGTCTGCTGCAAGACCTTTTCGAGGGAACTCAAACCTATGCCGGGCTTCCACGGCGTTTCTACGGGACGCTCGGCAAAGGAATGATAGAGATGACGGCCGGGGCCGTGAAGAAGAAGCTCTCGTCCGTAGGTTCATAGGTGCGCGCCACCAACGTCCGTAATCAAGGGTTAGTGGTCTGTTGTCCTCCGCCCGTAGCTCGTCGCAAAAACGCGGCTTGCAACTGACAACGAAGTGCCCTGAGAAGTCTGGGCAGAAGTGGAAGGGCACGGCTTCAGCCGTGCCGCAAAGTGCTCCACATCCTGTCTGTGTCCCGCTGCGGCGATGGGCTGGCAGCTCATCGCCGCAGCGGGGGAATGCGAATGCCGGTTTTCTCGCGGCATGGCTAAAGCCATGCCCTTCCGCATCGCTTTCCATGCTTTGCGACCGTCGCCAATCGAGATGCCTGACTATGGACAACGGGCTACCAACCACAAACAAGTCGTTCCCATGAATGAAAAATCCAAGAAACTCTTTCGCCAAGCCGTGCAATTAATGCCGGGGGGGGTCAACTCACCGGTGCGTGCTTTCCGCGCGGTCGGCGGCAGTCCTATTTTTATGGCGAGCGGCAACGGGTCGCGCATCACCAGCGAGGACGGCGGCTCATACATCGACTACGTCATGTCCTGGGGACCACTGATCCTCGGGCACTGCCATCCGGAAGTGACGGAAGCTCTTGCCAAGCAGCTTGAAAAGGGTACTAGCTTCGGCGCGGCAACGGCGGGGGAAGTGGAGATGGCCGCGCGCATTCACGAGGCTTTCCCGTCCATCGAGCGCGTGCGCCTGGTGAATTCCGGGACCGAAGCCACGCTCTCCGCGCTCCGCGTGGCGCGTGGTGTAACCGGAAGAGACAAGATCCTGAAATTCGACGGATGCTATCACGGCCACTCGGATAGCCTGCTCGTCAAGGCTGGTTCCGGCGTGGCGACGATGGGCCTGCCCGATAGTCCCGGCGTTCCCCGCGTACTCGCCGAACTGACGCTGACCGCGCCTTACAATGACCTGTCCGCGCTTGACCAGGTATTCTCCGCGCACGGCAACCAACTGGCCGCCGCCATCGTCGAGCCTGTGGCGGGCAACATGGGCTGTGTTAAGCCGGAATCAGATTTTCTGCAAAAGCTGCGCGCGCTCACGGCGAAGCACGGCACGGTCCTGATCTTCGACGAAGTGATGACAGGATTCCGCCTCTCATACGGCGGCGCGCAGCAGCTCTACGGGATTTCCCCGGACATGACAACATTGGGCAAGGTAATTGGCGGCGGGCTGCCGGTTGGCGCCTACGGCGGCAAAGCGGAGTTGATGGAGCGGGTGGCGCCCGCCGGCCCCATCTATCAGGCGGGTACGCTTTCGGGAAACCCACTCGCGGTTGAGGCGGGCTTGAAAACGCTCGAGATTATCCGCCGCGCCGGATTTTACCAGAGGCTGGAGTCAACCTCCACGAAACTTGCCGAGGGCCTCGCCGCGAAAGCCAAGGCCGCTGGCGTTCCGCTCACACTGAACCGCGCGGGGTCCATGCTGACGGCCTTTTTCACCGCCGCCCCCGTCACGGACTACACAAGCGCCAAACAGTCGAACACGCATGCATTCGCCGCGTTCTTTCAGGCGATGCTGGCGCAGGGCGTCTATCTTCCCCCGTCCCAATTCGAAGCGGCGTTCGTCTGCTCCGCTCACAGCGAGCAAGACGTTGAACAAACAATCGAAGCAGCCGCATCGGCCTTCAAGGCGGTGGCGGAGGCACGGGAAAAGGGATAGATCTGGCGGCCAATGCGGCGAAGTAGCCATGGCGCGGTTCGTGCGCCGTGGGTGTTTGCGCACCTCACCTTGTCCTGAAGATCCATGAAAGGGTTATCCATGAAAGCATCACGACGTAAATTTCTTCAGGTTGCATTCGCAGCCCCGCTGGCCGCGGGATTCGGCCGCGAGGGTCGGCCCTCATTCGGAGCGCTCAGTGTGCTCTTGCCAGGCGCGGGGCAGGACGCCTTCCAAAACCCGCAAATCATTCGTTACGACGCGGCGTGCTTCACGCTGCGCGGGCACGATACGTTCATTGTGGGCGGCGCCTTTCATTACGCGCGTTGTCCGCGCGAGCTGTGGGGTGATCGGCTGATGAAGTTCAAACGCGCTGGCTTCAATACGATTGAGACTTATGTCTTCTGGAACTACCACGAGCCCGTTGAGGGGCAGGTGCAAATGGGTGAGCTCGAGGACTTTATCAAGCTGGCGCAACGGATGGGTTTTTACATGATTGTGCGCCCAGGGCCTTACATATGCGCCGAGTGGGACGCGGGCGGTTTCCCGCATTGGATCATCGCAAAGCAATTCCCCCTACGCAGCGCGACGCCCGAAAGCATCCAGACTTCCCAGCACTGGTTCAACTCCGTCCTTCCGGTGGTTCAGCGGCACATCGTCACGAACGGTGGCCCCATCATCATGATCCAGGTGGAGAACGAGTATGACTATTGGCGGCTGCCGGACGCGGAGAAACGCAAGTACATTACGGCGCTCACCGAAATGGTCTGGAACGCCGGCATCGACATACCCATCATCACCAACTGGTGCAAGCAGGCGCGAGAAAATTCCGATCCGGTGATGGCGCGAATTATGGACACGGCGGACTTCTATCCGCGCTGGAACATCGTGAAAGAAACGCTCGGCCCATTGGCCCATCTGCGCGCGGAAGAGCCGAATTCGCCAGTTGGAGTTACCGAGTTGCAGGGCGGTTGGTTCAGCGAATTTGGCGGCAAGCTTTCGGTAGACCAGCCGGGCGTCAACGGCGCTCAACTCAATATGCTGACCAAGACCATGATCGAGCACGGCGTTACGTATTACAGCTATTACATGGGCTTTGGAGGCACGAATTTTGAGCACGCGGCGAAGACACTCACCACCACCTACGACTACGCCGCGCCCATCCGTGAGCCGGGAGGCTTGTGGGAGAAATATTACGCGGCGCGAGGTATTGGCGAGTCTCTCGGCCGCTTCGGCCCAATCCTCGCACGCGCCCAAGCCGTTGACGGCGCACAATCCACCAATGCCCAGGTAAGCGTTACGGAACGGATGAACGGCAAGAGCGGCTTTCTGTTTGTCCGCGAAAACGCCAACGCCGATCAGCAATACAAGCTCACGTTTCCGAACCCGGCGAGCCCCACGCACCGCCTCATCACCGTTCCGCGGGAGGGCCAGTTGTTGCTGGGAGCGCGCGAGATGAAGATGCTGCCAGTTGAGGTTCCACTGCCGGGATCGCAGCTCCGCTATACCACGGCGGAGGTGCTGGCGTTTGGCGTCAACGTCGACCGGGCATTCCTGGTGATTTATGAGGAGCGCGGACGGACGGCGGAAATCGCCTTGGCCACCGATCGCCAGCCCCAGGTTGAGGGCGACACCGTTTACCAATATTGGGATTCCGATTACGAAACGATTGTGATGGGCATCAAGGTCGACCGGATAGAAAACATGTGGCTGGTCAATGGCGAGCTGCAAATCATTGCGCTTCCGCGCGATCGCGCCTTGCGCACGTGGATCGCTAATTACCCGATCAGCGTGGTCCCTGATATGGAGGGTAAAGGGCCCATCGAGGTCCCTTTCATCTCCGATTGCGCGTTAATGGGCGAGACCGGCTCGAACCACCAGCACGCCTGGGCGGACTTAGATTTTGCTCCTGGCAGCCATCACCTCACCACGCTGTGGCCCTCGCAGCCGGACGATTGCAGGATAGACGGCAGCAAAGCGCAGGCCGCGTACGATGAGCACTGGCGTACCACGCGGATCGTTATCACAACGCCGCCGCTGCCGGTTCAGGCGCAGAATTTAACCGACGTCGAGACTTGGGTCGAGAAATTTGATCTGAACTCGGGCGATTGGCTCACCACCCCCGCACGCGCGCTGGAGTTGCTGGGCGAGATTCCCTATGGATACGTGAAGTACCACGCCGAGTTTACAGCCAGCAGCCCGGCAAAATTGAGCCTCTCGACTTTTGCCGATGACGCCAAGCAGGTATTTATAAACGGGAAAAACGCGCAGGAGGCATCCAACCGTCACGCGCAGGTTGAGTGTGACGTGTCCTCGTATCTCAACTCGGGCCCGAATACTCTCGATGTGTCCTATGAGTTATTCGGAAGCCCGAACTTCGGGCCGAAAATTTCAGAACTTAAGGGGATTCAATCAGCCCAAGTAGGCGCAGGGAGGGGACAAGACGCGCTGATTGATTCTTGGAAAATTCAGCGCGTCCCCGCCGCCACACACGGAAAAGTCATTGACCCGGACTATTCCGTGGGCGGATGGCAACGGGCGTCCTTAGGCTCGGTGGCCTCCAATAGCGCCGCAATTCCGGTCTTTTGCTGGGCGCGCGCACATTTCAGCCTCGATCAGCCGCCCGAAGAGTGGTCGATCCCGTGGAAGGCCACGATTGAGGCGGACCGCGACGCGCTCATTTACCTCAACGGAAAGTTCGTGGGACGCTACGTTACCATCGGGCCGCAGAAAGATTTCTACCTTCCCGAGCCATGGATCAACTGGGGAATCAAGAGCAGTAATATTCTGACCGTGGTCCTGGCCTACACGGACGCACCGCAGCACATTAAGACGCTTCGCATCGCCCCTTACAAGGAATTCGCCACGCGCCGCACGCGAGTGGAGTTCCGCTGGCGCTAGGTCCCGGCCCATTTTGAATTTTGGATTGATGATTATGGATTGATGCTAGCTACGGCACGAAGTTTATGCCGTGGGTCTTTAACCTGGATTATTCACGAGCGCGGCACGCAAATTCGTCAGGGCAGGGTTTTAACCCTGCCGAAAAC